>CAYJPF010000125.1:0-7395 GCA_964372025.1 uncultured Peptococcaceae bacterium
TAACTCGTCGCTTCGCTCCTCAAACAGATACGGCCTTTATTTTGTATTTCCCAGATGGGCAAAAACCGCCCACCTGGAAAATACAAAATACCGCTCCAACTACATTTTATAGTTTAGTAAGTTTTCCTACTCGCTAGTTGCTTTTAATATCTTGTCTTGTCTTCGTTCGCTGCTCTTTTAGGGTGCTCAAACTTATCTTGTATTCCACATTGTTTGCCCCATCTTACACCAATGTCATTAAGTTCAAAAATGTCGCTCCCCCTCCGTCATCCTGAGCGTAAGCGAAGAATCTTGCTCTTACTTGCTACAGAAAGATTCTTCGCTTCGCTCTGAATGATAGGCTAATTAGCTTCTTAACTTCATAACACCTCATATTTTGTATTTCCCAGACGGGGCAAAAACCGCCCCACCTGGAAAATACAAAATACCGCTCCAACTACTTTTGCCAGTTTAGTAAGTTGCTCTACTCGCTAGTTGCTTTTGATATCTTGACTTGTCTTCGATTGCTGCTCTTTTAGGGTGCTCAAACTTATCTTGTATTCCACATTGTTTGCCCCATCTTACACCAATGTCATTAAGTTCAAAAATGTCGCTCCCCCTCCGTCATCCTGAGCGTAAGCGAAGAATCTTGCTCTTACTTGCTACAGAAAGATTCTTCGCTTCGCTCTGAATGATAGGCTAATTAGCTTCTTAACTTCATAACACCTCATATTTTGTATTATATTTTGCATTTCCCAGACGGGCAAAAACCGCCCCGTCTGAAAAATTTAAAATACTGCCCCAACTACTTTTGCCAGTTTAGTAAATTTTTCTATTCGCTAACCACTTTTTACCTCGCATCTTATCTTCAATCGCTACCCTTTTTTGCTACTTTGCTTTGCTTATCCTTATACAAGTTCAACTAAATTGCTGCTTTGTAAAATTTTTCTTATTAAATTAATAAAAAAAGCTTGCATATTTATTAATAATTGTATAAAATTATAAGTATAAAATGTAAAGTTAGGAATTTTTATCGTGGATAATAATGTGGCCATTATCGTTAATCCTCATAAGCCTCAATGCCTGGAGCTTTGTGGGCAATTAACAGATTATCTTTGTCGGCATCAAATAGCTGTTTTCGCCAATCAAGACCAATCTTTTTTTACAATCGACCAGCTATCCGGCCAGGATTTTAGCTTGGCTACTTTAGCCATTGTTATTGGTGGCGATGGCACTATTCTTACCGCCGGTAGATACTTAGCCCCCTTTAATGTGCCTATCTGTGGGGTTAACTTAGGGCGAGTTGGCTTTTTGGCCGAGATAGAACCCGAAAACCTGCTGGCCATTTTGCCCTCGATTTTAGCCAAAGACTACCACATCCAGGAAAGAATGATGCTTAAATGTAGCCATATCCGCGATAATAAACAAATCGACTGCGGCCATGCCTTTAATGATGTAGTGCTCAATAATAGCATTTACGCAGGTACAGTGTCGTTTGATTTAAGCATCGATAATCAGTATATTCACTCCTATCAGGCCGATGGCCTTATTGTGTCCAGCCCTACCGGCTCTACCGGCTACTCTTTTTCGGCCGGCGGCCCCATTATTATGCCCGAAATGGATTTGCTGCTTATTTTGCCTATTTGCCCGCATACCTTTTTTTCGCGGCCGATTGTGGCAGCATCTACCAGCGTGGTACAGGTATTATGCAGCGATTTTAATGATGATGTAATTTTAAGCATGGATGGCCAATACTGTTTTGATATTCAAAGAGGGGATATTTTGCGCATCGCTGTTAGCGAATATCGGGTTAAAATGATTAGGCTGGAAACCGGATCGCAATTTATGCGGATTAAGCGCAAACTTTATCAATCATGAATAATATACCAACACTAATTTTAAAAGCCACCGAAATGGCCCAGCTGCTTTTAGCCTTAAAAGTAAAACCCGGCGATACCGTTATCGATGCCACCGCCGGCAAAGGCCGCGATACCTGCTTTTTGGCCTCTTTGGTTAAAGAGCAAGGCAAGGTTTGGGCCTTTGATAAGCAAAAGCAAGCCTGCTTGCTTACCCAGTCGTCTTTGATTGCCCAAGGCCTGGTAGAGCAGGTTAAGGTAATTTGCGATGATCATGCCAATATTGGCGATTATCCGATTCTTGCCGCTAATGCCGCCATTTTTAATTTAGGATATTTGCCCGGTGGCGATCATCAAGTTATTAGCCAACCCAAAAGTACAGTTAAGGCTTTAACTGCTGTTTTTGATGCTTTAGTGGCCAATGGCATAATCGTAATCGTTGGCTATTGCGGCCATGATGGTGGGCCGGAAGAATTAGCCGCCGTCAAAAATTGGTATCAAAAGCTAAGCCCCGATTTAGCTCAAATTATGGAGATTAATTATCCAATCAAAAATAATGCACCGTGTATAATTGTGGTAGAAAAGAGGGGAATATGATTAAAAATCGTAGGCACAAATTAATTAGGGAAATTATCGAGCAAAAAAATATCGAAACCCAATGCCAGCTAACCGACGAGCTGCGCAGCCATGGCTTTAATGTAACCCAGGCCACTGTTTCGCGCGATATTAAGGAAATGGGGCTGATTAAAACCGCCTCCAGCGAAAGCGCGTTTCGCTATAGTTTTCCGGCCGGCATGATGGCAGGTAATGCCTTCGACCGCACTAAAAGGATGCTGCGCGATAATTTGATTAAAGCCGAAGTCAGCAATAATATTATTGTGGTAAAAACCCTGCCCGGCATGGCGCAAGGCGTGGCCTTTTGCCTGGATAGCCTAGGCTGGAAGGAAATTATTGGCTCTGTGGCCGGCGATGACAATATCATTTTGGTGATGCGTGAAGGAGAAGATGGCGCTAAATTGGCGGAAAATATCATAAATTTAGCCCATTAATTTACTATGCTCTATGAAATTTATGTAGAAAATTTGGCCTTAATTCGTAAGCTACGGCTTAAGCTAAACGATGGCTTAAATGCCCTAAGCGGCGAGGCCGGGGCAGGAAAATCCCTGGTAGTGGATGCTGTTTCGCTGCTAATTGGGGCTAGAGCCAATGAAGGCTTTATCCGTAGCGGCGCCGATAGCTGTTTAATAGAGGGGGTTTTTACACCCCCGTTTTCGGCTGCCCTTAAAGCCGAAATGGCCGAGCAAAACTTAAGCCTAGACGATGATATCATCATCCTAAGCCGGGAATTAAACCGTAATGGGCGCAGCATTTGCCGCCTAAATCAGCGCACCTTGCCTTTGGCTGCCTTGCGCAAGCTGGGGCGGCTATTAATAAATATTCATGGCCAAATGGAGCATATGCTTTTGCTGGAAGAAGATCAGCAATTACTTTTAACCGATAATTTTGGCGGCGAGGCACTTTTAAGCTGCAAAGAGCAGGTTGCCAAGCTATATGGCCAAATGCAATTAGCGCAAAAAAACCTGGACTTTTTTACTATAAATACTCAAGAACGACAAACCAGAATTGCCCTTTTGGAAAAACAAAATGCCGAATTGGATGCAGCCGAGCTTTTAACCGACGAGGAAGACGATTTGCGTCTGGAGGCCAAGCGCCTAAATAGCAGCGAGCATTTGCTAAAGATAAATAATGAGGCCTTGGAGGCCTTTAATCAGCGAGAGGGGCTAATCGATTTGGCCGATTTAGCCCGTAACAATTTGCATAAAACCCTCGATTATGACCCTGCCCTTATGCCCTTAAGCCAAAGGCTGGATAATCTTTATTATGAGGCAGCCGATATAGCCCATGAGCTGGCCAAATACCAAAGCAGCATCGATCAGGACAGTTATCGCCTAGAGCAGGTGGAAAGCCGCTTAGGGCTTTTATCGCGCCTAAAAAAGAAGTATAATTGCACAGCCAATGATTTGCCAATTTTGCATCAATCGATAAAAGTCGAGCTAGACGAGCTTTTTGCCAGCGATGATAGCGGCCCATTTTTAGAGGCAGCCTTGGCCAAAGCCCAAAAGGCCTATCATGATCAGGCGGCTAAATTGAGCAAGTTGCGCCAAAAATCGGGGCAGATTTTGGCCGAAAAAATTACCGGCGAATTACATTTGCTTAATATGAGCCATGCTCAATTTGCCATCGATTTGCCTGCTAGCCCGCCCAGCGCCCAAGGCCTGGAAAAAGCTTTATTTATGATTAAAACCAATATTGGCGAGCAATTTGCCCCGGTGCAAAAAATTGCCTCGGGCGGCGAATTATCGCGCATTGTTTTGGGCATGAAAGTTATTTTGGCCGAGCTGGATGCCGTACCCACCCTGGTTTTTGACGAGGTGGATACCGGTTTAAGCGGCAAAGCCCTAAACAGCGTGGCCGAGCGCTTGGCTTTTGTGGCTAAAAGCAATCAGGCTATTGTGGTAACCCATGCCCCAATGATGGCGGCGGCGGCCGATTATCAGCTGCGGGTTGATAAGCAAATTATTGATGACCGCACCGAAATAAGTATCGAAATACTAGACAATAATGAACGCCTAAACGAAATTTCCAGAATGATAGCCGGTGATAATTTTAGCGCTACCACCTTAAATCAAGCCCGCGAAATGCTGGCCTATTTTCATCCTTGATGCGGATTTACATGGATTAAGCAATGCTTAATTTGCGGATTAGCATTTTCCAGCTTATCATGCAAATCTTCGGCAATTTGATGGGCTTCTATCAAGCTTAAATCGGCAGCAACGGCAATTTCGATATCTACATAAATCTTAGCACCATGGCGGCGGGTTTTTAGCAAATCTAAGGCCATGGTTCTTGTATCTTGTTCGATAATATCTATAATTTGTTGCTCTACTTCATTATCGGCAGCGGTATCGGTTAATTGCTCGATAGCGGTTTTGGCCAAATCAAAGGCCGTTTTAAGAATTATTAGGCAAATAATGATGGCCGCAATAGGATCTAGCAGGGGAAAGCCCAGCATAGCGCCGCCAATACCAATTAGGCTGCCCACCGTAGACAAAGAATCGGAGCGATGATGATGGGCATCGGCCGCCAAAGCCGCCGAATTAATTTTGCGGGCGGCGGCCATTGTATAATGATACATCAATTCCTTAACAATTAGCGACACTATTGCACCCACTAAAGCCAAGCCACCGGGTACCGCAATTTGGCCGGGGTTTTGCAGCTTGCTAAAGGTATCTAGGCCTAGGCCAACGGCAACTGCTGCCAGCAATAAGGCCACGCCAATTGTAAAAATACTTTCGATGCGCTCGTGGCCATAGGGGTGGTTTTTATCCTCGGCTTTATAGGAAATTCGTAAGCCAAAAAGTACAAAAACGCTGCTTAGCACGTCCGAAACGGTATGGATAGCATCGCTGATTAAGGCCTGCGAATTGGCAATTATGCCGGCTGCTAATTTAATTATGCTTAAAAGAATATTAGCAATGATGGTATTAATTATAACTTTATTGCCCAGTTTAAGATTAGCATTTTGCGCTAAGTTTGCCATTAATAACCCCCCTAAATAAGCAAAAAAATGCCGGACTTTTGTCCCGCATTCGCTGTCTTAATGACCCGGCCTTTCGGCCTGACTTAAATATTTATTTTTATTTATTATAGTATATGTTGCTTGATTTGTCAAGTTGTAATTTGGCAGAGGATACGGAGGTAGATGATGCCCAAGATTAATAATGATTGGCTGCCCCAAATTGGTAAGGAGTTTAAGCAGGATTATTATCATAATTTGCGCCTTTTTTTGGCAAACGAATATCGGCAGCGGCAAATTTTTCCGCCGGCCGACGATATTTTTAATGCCTTTCACTATACCCCGCTTAGCCGGGTTAAGCTGCTGCTTTTGGGGCAAGATCCTTATCATAATCATGATCAGGCGCATGGGCTTTGTTTTTCGGTTAAGCCAAATATTCGCCCCTTGCCGCCTTCTTTGCAGAATATTTATAAAGAGCTGCAAGCCGATTTGGGCTTTGCGCCGCCTAAGCATGGCTATTTAAAAAAGTGGGCAGACCAGGGCGTTTTAATGCTTAATACGGTGCTTACGGTGCGGGCGCATCAGGCTAATTCGCATCAGAACCAGGGCTGGGAAATTTTTACCGATCAGGTGATTAGGGCTGTAAATAGCTTGGATCGGCCGATTGTCTATTTTTTGTGGGGGCGGCCTGCTCAAAATAAAAAGCGCCTGCTAAACAACCCCAAACATTTGATTTTAGAGGCTAGCCATCCTAGCCCATTATCGGCTTATCGGGGCTTTTTTGGCTGCTCGCATTTTAGTAAGGCTAATCAATTTTGGCAAGAACAAGGTGTAGAGGGCATCGATTGGCAAATCGAGGATATTAGCGATATTTAGCGATACTTAGCGATATTTAGGGAGAGTTTATGCAACATATCAGAATTTTGGCCTTGGGCAAAATCAAGGAAAATTATTTAGCGGCCGGCTTGGCCGAATATCAAAAAAGGCTTAAGCCTTTTTGCAAGCTGCAGATTTGCGAGTTTAGCGATGAAAAAACGCCGTTAAATGCCTCGGCTGCCGAAGCAAATTTGATTAAAGAGCGCGAGGGCAAGCGCATTTTAGAGGCCTTAAAGGATAAGGAATATATTATTGCCTTAGATATTGGCGGTCAAAATTTTAGCTCGGAGCAATTGGCTGCCCATATGGCCGATTTGCCGCTTAAGGGCTATCCCAACCTGGCTTTTGTTATTGGCGGCTCGCTGGGATTAAGCCAAGAGGTGCTGGCTAAAGCCGATTTGCGCTTATCATTTGGGCGGCTAACTTTGCCGCATCAGTTGATGCGTTTGGTTTTGATCGAGCAGATTTATCGCAGTTTTAAGATTAATCGTAATGAGAGCTATCACAAGTAGTTGTAGCAGGGATTTTATAATTGGGCTGTCGCAAAGTGGATTATTTGCGACAGCCCTTTTTTATTTAGTAGCAAACTTTAATGGGGATACGCAAAACCAGGCCGCCGCTTCTTTTTTCGCTAACTACCGGGCCGCAAATATCGGTTTGCGCCCCTTGATAGTACATTTGGGCAGGGAAATCGCAGCATTTAAGTTTTAGCGTTTGTTCTAGGTTTAGCATTTGGCCGGCGCTATTGGTATAGGGGATGCTAACTGCTATGCTAAGGCAAAGGCAGGTGGCGCAATTATCCAAAATGCAATGCGAGCTTAAAATGGTGGCCTGCCCCAAACCCGGGCAGCATATATCGCAGGCGCTAATTTTTACGCTTAGCTCGCGATTAAAGCAGCATAAAATCGGTTTAAGGCAGCTAGGGTTGGGAGGGCAATATTCCGGAACGGAAGGGCAAGCGGCTGCTGTTGCTGTAGTTGTTGCCGGTGGCAGCAGGGGTTGCCGGCTATTAGTGCCGGCATAGCTGGGCTTGATATAGGTAGCATAAGCCGGGCTAATTATAGTTGGCGGCACGCAGACATCGGGGGGGCAGGGCGGCGGAGGGCA
>CAYJPF010000126.1:0-7261 GCA_964372025.1 uncultured Peptococcaceae bacterium
CTTTTTGTATGGTTAGGTCATAGACAGGTCTGTCGCCCACTACTTGTTTTTGGCGCTCGTTTAGGTCGTCATTGTCTATTTGGGATATGCTGATGGTGACTTCGCCCATGCCACCCTCTGACATTATTTGCACCGCTTTATTGTCAAACGTTATTTCCCCAATATCGGAAGAAACCGTAAGCTCACCCTCGTTTTGCGCAAGTTCTTCAAGCTCTTTTGCAGGCATGGTCAATTCCATGCTATCTGCGCTGTTTGGTGTATTTACCGTTATTTCTACTCTTGGGGTGCTTTCTTCTTCTTGCGATTCTTGCAATACTGTTTCCACTATATCGCCTAATTCTTCTGCGGACAATTCCGCCTTGGAGTTTCCGCTTGTGGTTTGCGGACGTACGGTAACTGTTACCACAGAGGTATTTTCGCTTGTGCTCGGCGTTGCTACCTCTACGCTCGGCGTGCTACTGCTACCGCCGCCTGTGCTACCGCTGCCGGAAGACTTTGTGCCCGTTTTAATAGCGGTCTCAAATATTACCTGTGCCGCCTTTAGTTCCGTAATCGCCGTTGTCACTGCTTCGGGAGTCATTGCGGTATTGGCAGTATTCTCGGCCTTTGTTATTGCAGTTTCAAATGCCGTCATCTCCGCTTGGGATACAAACTTTGTACCACTTGGAACAGCGCTTGGTTCGCCGTCATTGACCGTGGCTGTGCCCTTGGCGGCCTTTGCTTCTGTTATCGCCGTTTGCAGGGCGCTTGTATCTGCCGTGACATAAAGAGTGCCATTAAAGTAGCCGATAGAGTAACTACCCATATTTTCGAGCGTACCGCCGCTTATTTCAATAACATATGTGCTAATAACATCTTTATCGGCGGTCGGGGCGCTCATTGTAGGGTCTACCGTAAAGGTATCTCCGTTTACCAGTCCTTCCGGCTTAAATGTGTAATCAGGTAAATCTGCGCCTTGAATAATACTCTTGTCGTCCGCTGTTACGGTTAATGTCTTTTGCGCAACAGTAACTACTTCTTGGTCTGTTGCCTCATTGTATTCAGTATCTTCGGCTTTAGTCGCCGTGATCGTGGCAGAGCCTGATTTGAGTATTTTCGCCTTTGAACCGTTTATCTCTATAATGGTTGGGTCTGAGCTTTCATAAGTTACATTACCGTCTCCGTTACCGCCCGTTGAAGATAAATCAAACTCGGCATCGCCGTATGTTTTTGCTCCTATCTCCGTAAGGGCAAAGCCTATTTGAGCTTCCTTACTCGCATTAAAGGTTTTCTCGGCAGATGTCGAAGTGGTGTAGTTTACGTCGCCGCCATATGAGGCAGTGACTTTGTACTCTTGGTCTGCAAGCCCTGACCATGTGTAGGTTGCCGTACCGTTTGCCAAACTGGCATTACTGATGGTTGCGAAGCCTCCGTCTGTGGTATTGTTAAATGTCAACGCACCCATCGGAATTTCGCCCCTACCTACCTTGCCTATCGTGGCGGTCAAAGTTGCCGTTCTGTTGCCGCTATCTCCCGACATGACTACGTCCACAAGGACAGTAGGTGTTGATTGTGCCACTGTGATGGTTATGTCTTTCTTTTTATCCGCTTCAGCTATAACGCCGTAATTATCAATAGTCGTTTGATTCGGCGTAAATATCATTTCGTAGCTGGCACTACCTACGCTCGGCACGGTGGTCGGTGTCGTCCATGCGAAACTACCGTACTGCGTGCTACCCTCTGTATCCAATGTGAGGTCGGACAAATCAGCGCCATAGGTCGCTCCGCTTACGGTCGGGAAGGTCAGCTGCGGTGCGGCGGCTCTATTAACCGTGACCGCCACGGTTTCCGAGAGGTTTGAAATAGTCTCATAGTTTTTCAACGTGTTCTCAATTGGTGTAAATGTTACGCTGTAGCCATTGTTTGCTACGGTCGGGACAGTATCTCCGTCTGTCCAAGCGAAAGTACCGTATTCCGTACTACCGCCCGTCAATGCGATAGTCGACAATGCCGGCCCATAAGTAACGGCATCTGTGACTGTCGGGTACGTAATTTGCGGCGCAGGGGCTTTAGTGATGCTTGCGTTGCTTGTGAAGATGTCGGTGACAGCACTTTGATTGTTTGCAAATGTATAGTTGCGTGCTGCCGATGTTGTATCGCTATTGTTGAGCGTCAATTTAGCGGCGACTAATTTGTTATCGCCTGCGTCTTTGCCATCCGATGCACCAATTGCACTATTCGAAAAGCTCGTGACTGCAAAACCGTAGTCCGAACCGCTTGCAACGCTTCCTCCGTCCGTGTAATCGGCATCAAGCGTCAGTACGTCACCATTTTGTAGCCCTTCAAAGGCTACTCCTGTAAATGAGATGCCCGTGGTTGTAGCAAAGCCATCGTATACTTTATTACCGCTTGCCTGTATCTGCGTAACTGTAAGTTCGGCTTTATTGATGGTAAGCGTAATCATTTTGTATGCACGGTGGGTGCTGTTTTGCACTGTTACGAAAACGGAGTAGCTACCTGCATCTATCGGCGAAGCAGAGTCGGTGTAGCTTTCTGCACCCGAGGCACTCAAGCCGCTGTAGCCGTTTGCGCTTGCAGTAAACGAAGGGGCGATTCCCGTGTAGCTTATGGTAACCGTTGAGTCATCCACAAATGTTTGGTCTGCGACTGTCAACGTAATATCGGCTTGCGGAATAAGCGTTTTGTCGAATGTCGGGGAGCTATTCTCAAACTTCCAGTCATAAATACCGCTGTAACCAGCTTCGTCCTCAAGTAACTGCGCCTGTGCGTTCAAGGCATCTATGACGTTTGTGAAGGATACAGGGGCACTATTGATTGTAAGGGTTGCTGTTGCGCTATCTTTAAACACACCGTCCGAACCGAAGGCAAGGCAGTTGGTACTGCTACCGCTCCCAATGGCGTTTACCGCATCGGTCTGTAGGAAGTATCCGCCCGTGACCGTGCCTAAGTTGCTCCCCACCACGCCGCCGACATTTGCGTTGGTGCCCGTTGAGGAAACGGCAGCGCTGTTCGTGCAGTTCGTGACCGTGCCGCCGCTGGCATTGCTCCCCACCACGCCGCCGACATTTGCGCCGGCGCCGTTCACAGTGACATTGCTATGGCAGTTTATAATATGGCCCTCAGAAATGCTCGCCAAGCCGCCGGCAGAGCCGCCTGTGTTGGTGCTGGTGACCGTGCCGGAAACGCCCAAGTTTTTTAGCGTTCCTGTGATATTACGAAACAGACCGGCATTATCGTCTACGCTTACATTCAGCCCAGTGATATCAAACCCCGCACCGTCAAATGTGCCGGCAAAATCGGAATTCAATTCGCCAATGGGATCCCATGATTGGTTGTTTAGGTTAATGTCGGTTGTTAGTTTGAAATATTGGCCTGAATATGTACTGCCATCGTCTACCTCTGTTCTAAAAAAAGCAAGCTGTTCCCCGTTGGCGATTAGATAGGGGTCTAATTCTGTGCCTGTGCCCCCTTCGTAAGATGCGGCTACATCTCCTGCCCATGTTGCCGCCTCTACGGGTGTTCCCGTTAATGACATTAGCGCAAGTACGAGGCAGAGAGCAAGCGCCGCCGTTAGTATGAAATGCGTCTTTTTTTGTTGCATTTTTAATACCTCCAATTTTTTTGTTTGTATGTTATAGAGTAGAACGTGCAATGCTTGTCTGTCTGACGGTATTTTATTGTGGGTTTTTAATTTTGCTGACCTCTTTTGTGTTGCTGTTTGCTATTATTATAGCAAATTGTGGGGGGTAAAGCAAGGATGAGTTTAGCTACTTTTAATTATCAAGTAAATAAAGGAACCGGGAGAATAACAGCGTAAACGAATGTTTTACTGATATTAGCTTGTATTTTTATGCTTTTTTATGTTATAATAGTAGGAATAATTTTTGATGATAAAATGATTATAAACTCGGCTTTAGGGCGGGAATTTGAAAGGGGTTTTGGTAATGAAAAGGCAATTTGGGCGCTTATTTAATTTTCGAGGTGATGATGGGCATAAATCCTCTGCTGCTAAGGTGGGGATGGCTGATAAGCGACAAGGCTTTAGGGCTATAAGCCCTTACAAATATTGTTATTTGCTGCTTGTGGCGCTTTTGGTTATCGGCTTTGTTTTTGGGGGATTTGGGGTGGCATTGGCGGCTAATCTACCTTGGACAGTTGATACTCTGAATACAAATACTGGTGAGTATTTTAGTTCACCCTATTCAAATACTGACATATTAACAGATTATGGCCAAGATAATAATCTCGGCACATTACTGGTTATAGCGGATATGCCTAGCGGCTTAGCGCCAGGTCAATATATTACTGTTAATTTAAGTAGTTTGCTGCCATCATCATACGATACCGCATATATTGTATATGCTAATTTAACAAGTGCCCCTCCCACAAGTCTAGACAATCCCATAGCACTCCCCATATCCGGCAATACCTTCACAATTCCGGCTTATGAAAGCTACTTCTGGCAAGACAAAACCATCGCCATCTACATAAAATCCACCTCCACTCCCACTCCCAACCCGGATCCCTCCCCCAGCCGCATCAACAATCAAATAACCCTTGAAAATATCGGTGCGGGTGGCTTTTTGCAAGAGGGTAATAATACCAATAATAAAACTTTTGCCAATGTAAGTGGCCTGCTGCAAAGAACCATTGGCGGCCAGCCCATCATCACCGTTTATCCGGGCACTAAAGCAGGCTATAATTTTGGGGGCTGGACGGTTTCCGGCGCTAATTTACAATTAAACCGCGTCGCCGATCAATATATCTCCTCCAATCAATTTATCTTCCAATATCTCTTGGCCAATCACTATAGCTTTACCATGCCCGATGCCTCTATTACCATAACCGCCAATTGGTATGCTCAAGAAGTGGAATTAACCCTCCATAATACAGGGGCTACTAATTCTGCCCCCCTGGTACAAAGCTATCAGCCGGGCACAATTGTTAGCCTAGACCCCGGCCAGCGTGCCAATATGTATTTTAGCGGTTGGACAGTTAATACCGCCGATTATCAATTAAATGATGATTTAAGTAGCCTTACCATGCCGCGGGAAAATATCGCCCTTACCGCCAATTGGTCAAGCGATCCGCTGCTATATATCTATGATAATGAGGGTAATTTGCTTTCCACCCAAGCCTATCCCGTTGGCCAAAGTGTAACCCCCAACCCCGGTGCGCCCCAAACGGCGGCCGAGCATTTTAATGGTTGGCGGCAATTGCCCCAAAATACAGATAGCCTTACTTTTAGCAATAATGGCCTAACTTTCAGCATGCCTGCACGTAATGTTTATTTAGAAGCTAATTGGGTGGGCTTAGATATTCATCAAATCAGCGTGGAAAGTGCTTTAAGCGATCTTAATGCCCCGCCTAATCCCAATATTCCCCAGCCCCAAGGCGGTGGTTTTTATAATTTTAATGAGCAGGTTAGCCTTATTCCGGGCCATAGTGTAAATGAGCAGCTTAATTTCCAAGGCTGGTTAACCTCTACCCCCAATTATCTGCAAATGCTTGATTTAGAACAAAACGAGCTTAATTTTGCCGTCAGCGGCTCGGGGCATTTTGCCGGGTTATGGTCGCATGATGGCGCTAATGCCCCGCAGATGAATTATCTTACTTTGGCTAATATCGGGGAGTTTAATAGCCCCTCTTTAGCCGATATCTATGCCGAAAATGAAATTATCAGCCTTAATCCCGGCCAAAGGGCAGGCTTTACCTTTGCCGGCTGGGAAGTGCTTTATCCTGCCAATTTTAGTTTAAGCAGCCAAGATTCTTTAATCATGCCCAATCATTTGCTGGCTTTAAGCGCAACTTGGCAGCCGCAAGACGAAATCTATAGCTATACGATTAAAAATGCCGGTGCCGCAGGCGAGCCCGATTTGGTGTTTTGGTTTAGGCCGGGCGATGATATCAGCGATTATGTTTGGCAAGCTCAACTGCTTGCCCAAACAACCGGCCAAACAAATGCTCGCCCCGGCTATACTTTAGCTGGCTTTACGGTGGAAGGGGTAGAAGATATCAATGCTGTTGCCACGAATATGCCGGCTGGCAATGTTATTACAACCGCCAATTGGTATCCTTATCAATATCGCTTAACGATAATCAATGAAGTTGATGGCAAGTATGAATATAGTGAGCAAATGTATGCTACCGGGGAAACGGTAACCATTAATCCGGGACATAAATTAGGCTATATTTTTACCGGTTGGCAAACGGATAATCCTGATTTTAGCTTAGCAGCCGATGCTACAGAACTGATTATGCCGCCCCATAATTTGCAAATTACAGGCACCTGGAAGGAAAAAACAGGCTTTGATGTAACTTTGCATAATATCAATGGCGATGAAACGATCACTTTGCATGATGTTCAACCCGGTGAGCAGGTTGATATTAGCGAAGGTGTGCATGATAATAGCGATTATTATTTTAGTGGTTGGCAGATAGATAGTGCAAATATCAGCCTAAATCACATGCAAAGCGCCTTTACCATGCCGGAAGCCGATGTAGAATTAAGCGCCGAATGGCTACCCGGTGGCCAAGATTATACTTTAACCTTGATTAATGCTAAAGGCGATAATCAAACCACTACCGTTACTTATCGGCAAAATCAATTGGTAACGCTTGATGCCAATAATCCTGAGAAAGGTTTTCGCTTTTGGTTCGGTGATGTCGATTCAAGCGTTTTGAATATTCATAGTTTTAATGCTATTTCTCTCGAAGGCTTTGATTTAGCATCTTATGAATATAGTTTCCGCAACCCCCAAGCCAGCTTTAGAATGCCGACGACGAATATAGTATTAGCTGCCAATTGGCTTGACGGTTTTACTTTGACTTTGCATAATGTTGGGGAAAACGGCACGGAATCTATTAGCCGCACCTATGCGCAAAATTCAATAGTGGTTTTGGATTATGAGCCGAAAGCCAATGCTAATTTGCAGCTATGGAGCATAGGCGAAAATATAAATACCGGGCAAATTACTGACGAAAACACTATCCATCCTAATAAAACAATAATAACTATGCCAAATTCTGATCTTGATTTATATGCCCTCTGGGGAACAAGCGATGAAATATGCATTGCGATCGAAAATTATTACCGCGATGACAAATTAACCACCAAGCTACTCTTTGGCCAGGTTGGCGAAAGCATAGCTATCTCCCCATCAAACTTAACCCCAACTCCGCCCCTACCCTCAGCCCCAACTTCGCCCCTACCCTCAGCCCCAACTTCGCCCTTACCCTCAGCCCCAACTTCGCCCTTACC
>CAYJPF010000127.1:0-7032 GCA_964372025.1 uncultured Peptococcaceae bacterium
GTTCGAGGTTAATTCGTTAATCTCGGGCATTTTTTTGCCATTTTGGGGGTTTTCTGGGGTTTTTTGCTCTGTTTTTGCTTCTTGCTCAGATATTTGTTCTAACTCCATTGCAACTACACCGCTACCACCGAGCATACATATAGTATGTAGTCAAGGCCTTGTTTCTTATCATAGCGACTTTCTCCATGCCACCTTTCGCCACATTCGCCACAGTAAATTTTGCCACTTAGCAGATACTGCTTTTTGTGGTTTTGGTTTATGAACTTTCCTTTGTTCTCAGCCTTAATTCGTTGTACCTCATCAAACACTTCACGGCTGACTATCGCTGGACAGCCACCCTCAACCACTATCCATTCGCTTTCGTCTTTGTAAGCGTGGCCGTTTCGCTTGCCTTTACTGTCCTTAGAAGCAGATTTATTATAGATGAAATCCCCTACATATTTTCGATTACACAACATATCCGTCATTGTACTGGGCGAGATTGGCTTGCCTGTTCGGCTCTTATATCCTAATGCGTATAGCTCCTCACTTATCACGCTGTAGCCTTTGCCCTCTATTATTCCCTCGAACATATACCTTACAGCTGGGGCTTCGTCCTCGTTAATTTCGTAGAGTTTAGTTTCAGGGTTGACCTTAAATCCATAGGGCGGTTTGCCACCTGTTGCCATTGCTTTGTATGCATTTTCCTTTAAGCCTTTCATGGATTCTCTGGCAAGGTTTAGTGAATAATATTCGGCAAATCCCTCAAGGACTGCTTCCATAATAACGCTTTCAGGGCTACCATCAAGGTTTTCTTTTACCGAAACTACTGTTACTCCGTTGTGCTTTATATCTCATCAATATCGCTAACTTATGCCTCTAAAAGCAACCCATCTAAAGTGCTGTCTTTACAAAGAAAAATACTTATGATATGATTTGTATATACTGATTTTGGAGGTTGTATTTTGGGAGCAAAAGTAAGCGATGTATTGGAGCTGGAAATTTTCAAACAAGCACAATTAATAACTGGTACAAACGGACTCTCAAGAGAAGTGAGCGGAATATCTTTCTCCGATTGTCCCATTGTGTTTAGTGAAGATGAATATGCACTGACAAAAAAAGGTGATCTATATATATCAGGACTCTATCTCTATAAAGATAATCCCGATAAAATTATTGATGTAATTAAATTCTATGTACTTACTAAAAGTGCCTGTTGTATCTTTACGACAGTTGCCTTTAAAGAGCTTCCGCTTGATGCTATAAATTTTGCAAATGAAAATAATTATCCGATAATTTTAATTCCCGACTCTGTTTCTTACACCGAAATGATTAGCGAAATATCCCATCTTATTACTTCCATGTGCTCGGACAAAATAATAACCAGTAAAATCAAAAGGTTGCTTTTTGATCAATTGCCTGAAGAAGAAGTATTGAGACTTGCAAAAGGGCTTGTAGACTTTAATTGCGCAAACTATGCAGTACTTTCTTTTACTCCTATAAGCAATACGGCTGAGCGAAGAATTATTGAGCGTGAGTTTTTTGCAAAGATAGAAAAAAGCAGAAGCAGCCTGCTTTTTTGCGATGAATGCGCCTATCTTATTTATGAGTTTGATGATATTAATCATTACAATGCTATGCTTGACATTATCGAAAGCTCTGTTAATGCACATCTTACAAATGCATTTTGTGGTATTGGGGAACAACATAGCAGTATTAAAAGTTTTGCGAAAGCTCTTTGGCAGGCATATGCAAGCGTTAGCATAGGCAAAAAACTTGGTAAACCTAAAATCAATTATGGGGACGAGCCATTGGCAGAGTTTATCTTTTCTACAAAAGATAATTCTCAGCTTATTAGATTTTGCGACTCTGTGCTAAGGCCTCTAAGAGAATATGAAAGCAAGAAAAATGTGGATTTAGTGGAAACACTATCGGCATTTATCTCAAATAACGGAAACTATAAGCTGACTGCTGATTCAATGTTTCAACACATAAATACAGTCAGACTTAGAGTGTTAAAAGCTAAGGAAATCTTAGGTATGACTGAGGATGATTATCAGTTTATCAAAGAAGTTTCATTGGCAATTGATTGCGACAAATTTATCAGGCGATAAAAACAAAAATGTATAAACTTAATAAATACAACATCAAAAAATTGTGCAAAAATTCTTGATGTTGTATTTTTATTTGCTAAAACGCTAAAAACAATGTATTAAAGTACATTGTTTTGAAGATGCCGATACAATATAATTATCACAACAAACTAAAAACATATTAAGGAGAAGTTGTAATGAGAGTTTTAGACAGGCAGAATATAGTTGATATTTTAGAGGGTTGTACAATTCTTGGTACTGGCGGTGGGGGTGCACTTAATGAAGGTATCAGAATTATTGATAGCGAGCTTGAGAAGGGCAATGAGTTTAAACTGCTTGACTTTTCGGAAGTAAAAGATGATGCTTACTACACAAACCCCTATCTATGTGGAACCATTGTCCCCAAAGGACAAGAAGTGCAACTTACAGGTGACGAGCTTCCCGAAGCGGTTAGAGCATTGGAACGCTATATGGAAGTTGATTTTCATGGTATAATGTCCGTTGAATACGGCGGCGGAAATACAGCAATGGCAATGGCAACCGCAGCAAGACTTGGCAAAGTTACAGTTGATGCAGATGCGGCCGGGAGAGCGGTACCCGAGCTTCAGTTTTCCACATACTACATAAAAGAGCAACCAATAGCACCTTTTGCAATTAGCACAATATATGGAGACTCTGTGATAGTGGAAAAGGTTAGAGATGACGCAAGAGCAGAAGCCCTTTCACGATTTATGGCTGTTGGTTCGGGGAGTTTGGTGGCAATGACCGATCACCCCATAAAAGGGGATAAGCTTAAGACTTCAGTTATCCCAAATGCTTTATCCTACGCCGAGAGTGTGGGTAAGGCGAGAAGAATTGCAGTTGAAAATGGAGATAACCCCATCGAGGCAATTTTGAAGGCAGCAAACGGAAAACTCTTATTTGAAGGAACTGTAAATGGCAAAACTAACTGGAGAACAGAGGATGGTTTTACCCTTGGTGATGTATATTTAGACAATACAGATAAAACTTCCGAGGCTCGTGTATGGTACAAAAATGAAAATATGATTTATGAAGTTGATGGTGAAATTGTACTTACCTGCCCCGACTTAATTTGCATACTCGAAACCGAAACAGGATTTCCCATAACAAATCCTAACTGTGTAGAGGGAATGAAAATGTCGGTATTAGCTTTTCCTTGTCATCCAATTTGGAGAGAAGAGCGAGCACTTGGTATTCTCAATCCAAGATTTTTCGGATTTGATATGGATTGCAAATTCTTAGAAGATTTAAAATAAGGAAATGAGAGTATGGAATACAACAAATCACTTATAAAGCGGTTTATTGAGTATGTACAAATAGACAGTGTTTCAGGAGAAGAGGCTGAGATGACCGAAAGGTTGATTAAGGATTTTGAGTCCATCGGTTGTGTTGTCACCACCGACAAGGTGGAAAACACTACGGGAAGCAATGTCTATGCCACCCTCAAAGGAAACTCCGCACTTTCTCCTATAATGTTCTGTGCCCATATGGACACGGTATCACCCGGTAAAAGTATTAAACCCATAATAAATAAGAATGGATATATCCACACCGATGGTACTACAATATTGGGTGCTGATGATAAAGCGGGCATATGTGTTATAATTGAAGCGATGAAAGAAATATCGCTTCAAGAACATCGCACAGTGGAGGCAGTAATAACAGTCAGCGAAGAAAGCGGAATGCATGGTGGATTGGCTCTTGACAGAAATCGAATTAAATCAAAACACTGTGTGGTACTTGATTCAAATGGAGGCCCTAATTTAATAGAAATTGGAGCGCCTGGAAACAATAAAATTAATGCAACAATCACAGGGCGTGCCGCACATGCTGGCATGGAGCCTGAAAAAGGCATCAGTGCAATAGAGGCAGCGGCTTTTGCAGTGTCTACAATGAAGCTGCGTAGAGTGGATTTTGAAACAACTGCAAATATTGGTACATTTAATGCTTGTGGGGCAAACAATGTTGTTTCAGAGCGTGCAGAATTATCAATTGAGGTGCGCAGTAGAAATAACGAAAAACTTAAAGTTCACACTGAGCATATAGTTGATTGCATCCGCAAAGCTTGTGATCATTTCGGAGCAACATTTAAATATGAAGTATCAACAAGCTGTCTTGGATATGCACATTCTGAAAATCACCCACTTGTGAAAGATATTTGTGGTGCATGTGAGCGCATTGGGCTTGTGCCAAAAACCGTAATGAGTGGTGGTGCAACCGATGCAAATGTGTTTAACGCAAGTGGAATAGCGGCAGTCAATATAGGTGTTGGCATGGAAAATGAACACACCACTGCCGAGAAGCTTAATATTATCCATATGGAACAAGCCATGCTTGTTTGCAAAGAGTTAATGAAATAGTGAGTGTAAATAGTAAAAATTTAGCTAATAAATTTAAAAGCTGTTTTTCTCGCCAATCCAAACAGGCGACTGAAAGACATCGCACAATTATCACCATATACAATGGTTGTTTTGTGCCTTTAGTAGAAAGGGAGGGTCATAATCATGAGCGAAGCAAATACGAAAATATCATTTGAAGAGCAATTTAACGACTTTGAAACCACACCGGTGCCACCGGAGCGCAGACAAACATGGCTTGAGCAGGGCATGGCATGGCTTGGTAGTGGATTTGGTCTAAGTGGACTTGCAACTGGCGGGCTTTTAGCTAATGGATTATCATTTAATGATATGATTATTGTAAGTATTATAGGGTCGTTGGTTATTACGATAATTGGGTGTGTTAATGCTCTTATATCTGCAAAACTTCATTATTCCACAACATATACCTCAAGATTTTCTTTTGGTAGAAACGGAGCACGCATATTAGGTGTTATAATATGCATTTCAAACTTTGGGTGGTTCGCATTTCAGGCGGATATGTTTGGTACAACGGTTGCCTCCATCCTAAAGCAAACAAGTGGAATGGATATAAACTCAGTCATCTTCACCATTATTGGCGGCCTGGCAATGTCTACAACGGCTATTTTCGGATTTAAAGCAATTAAACTACTCAGTATGATTAGTATGCCGCTCTTATTTATACTTTGTGGTGTGGCAGTATGGAAAACAACCACAATGATACCATTAGAAACTATTATGGCATCGGGCCCTGTGGGCGACCCTATGACAATAGCTATGGGTGTTTCAATCGTTGTGGGAAGTTATGCGGTCGGCATAGCAATTATAGGAGACTTCAGCCGTTTTTCAAAATCTAAAAAAGACTGTGTTTATGGGGTATCCCTCGGCTACTTCTTTGGATATATCCCAGTGCTAATTATAGGTGCTTTCTTTAACTATGCATTCTCAAACTGGAATATTGTAGAAGTAATGATAGGTTCTTTGGGGCTTGGCATATTCGGTGCATTAGTACTTATACTTGGACAATGGACAACAAACGATAATAACCTTTATTCAAGTGTGCTGGGACTATCAAACTCGCTTGAGGGGATTAAAGAAATACCTCGAATGAGATTATCGTTCATTGTCGGCATTATCAGTACAGCAATTGCAGCTATTGGCGTGTACAAATATTTTGTAACCTTTTTATCAATGCTCGGTGTTTTCATTATACCTATCACAGGAATATTAATTGCAGATTATTATATATGCGGTAAAGAAAAATATGCAAACGAAAACTATACACCGCAAACTAAAATTAATCCCCGAGCATTAATCGCTTGGATTGCAGCAGCATTTGTAGGCCTTACCATGACAGCGACATCATCGGGCGGCTTGGGCTTGCTTGTATCCATCGGAGATATAATCCCTGTGCCGATTATCGGTATGCTCACTGCATTAGTTGTCTATGCTGTTTTGGAAAAAAGCAAAAAGCATGCATAGTTACAATCGGTAATTTTATTCTTTGATTTACATTTTAAATAGCTAATACTTTGGCGTGACGCCATTATTTAGTAGAGTAAATCTAATTAAATAAACAAAGAAAGAAACAGGATAAGCATAGCTTGTCCTGTTTCTTTTACCCCCACATAATCCATTCCCATCCACACCAAAAATGCAGTGGAGTTATGAGCATAAACACATTGCTCAGCTGGGTATATTCATAGTAGTATAGTGGTCGGTATCTCTTGCACTGCTCATATATTACAGGCTGTACTGTGTAGCTCTTGCCATTTTGTGCTACGAATGCATGCTCGGTGGTAGCGTGGTTTTCATTGTTTTTGCTATGGTTTTCGCCCTCATTTACTGCGACTTGTTGCCTATACGCTATCTCTATTAAATCAAAAAAATCAAGTTAAAACTTAGCAAAATTTTTCTGCAAACAGACATGCTGAAAAATGCCCTGCTTCTATTTCACGAAGTGGTGGAGTTTTCTCAAAACATTCCTTCACAGCATAATTACAGCGCGGTGCAAACCTACATCCATCCGCAGGGTTTATCGGGGATACTATCTCTCCTTTTAAGATTATCCTCTCCCTCTTCACCCCTACTTTAGGAATGGGTATAGCAGATAATAGTGCCATTGTATAGGGATGGAGTTGTTTTTCAAATAGCTTTTCCGCATCGCATTTCTCTACTACTGTGCCTAAATACATAACAATTATTTCATCTGAAATATAGCGCACCACCGATAAGTCATGTGTTATAAACATATAGGCTATATTGTGCTTTTCCTGCAAATCTTGCATGAGATTAAGCACCTGTGCTTGTATCGAAATATCAAGTGCGGATACCGGCTCGTCGCATACTATAAATTTTGGATTTAGTGCTAAGGCTCTTGCCACACCTATGCGCTGTCTGCGTCCGCCATCGAGCTCGTGAGGGTAGGTGTTATAGAGTCTGGGGGCGAGTCCCACAGTTTCCATAAGCTCCTCAACTCTTTTTTCAACCTCATTATTTCCACTTATCAGTTTATGGGTGATAATCGGTTCTCTTATTATCTCACTCACTGTCATCCTTGGATTTAATGATGAAAATGGGTC
>CAYJPF010000128.1:0-6866 GCA_964372025.1 uncultured Peptococcaceae bacterium
GCCAACTTAACACTCCTCAAACATTGCGGCCTTTATTTTTAATTTCCCAGACGGGCAAAAAGCGCCCACCTGGAAAATATAAAATACCGCTCCAACTACATTTGCTAGTTTAATAAGTGGCTCTACTCGCTAGCTGCTTTTGATATATTGACTTTTCTTCGATTGTTATTCTTTTAGGGTATTCAAGGCTTGCTATGCACCCATTTTGTAGGGGAGGGCTTCCATGCCCTCCCGCTTCGCTCATTAGCCTTTTAGGGTGCTCAAACTTATCTTGCATCCCACATGCATCTCATATTGTTTTGCCCCATCTTACACCAATATCACTAAGTTCAAAAATGTCGCCCCTCCGTCATCCTGAGCGTAAGCGAAGGATCTTGTCCTTGCGCTTATTGCTACAAAAAGATTCTTCGCTCGCCACCCTTTTAGCCAACTTAACCGCAATCTGCATCCAGCTTATATCATTACCATACCCGCCTTCAATCCACAAATGCAAGCAAAAAACAACAAAATTTGTATTCGTCTTTAAAAGTCCATCATTTGTGCGTTATTTTTATGCTATTTTTAATAAAATAATCCCTGTAACAGAAAACAATTCATCAAGAATGTTCGCTATTACAGGGATGTAATGACATCGATTGCGTATGGAAAGGGTGTACTAAAGTGCTAAAAACTATCTGCATCTTATATGGATTTATAGGCCATCTTCATGGCGCTTACGCAAACGATAAAACTGTTGACGGCTAATGTTCAAAATTTTACTTGCTTCGGTAATTGTTAAAGATCCTTCTTGTTGTTTTTGATACACCTTGGAAAAGTTTCTGGGAAACTTCATTTGCGGCCTGCCAAATTGTACTCCTCTCTCTTTGGCGTTGGCAATGCCCTGTTGCTGGCGTTGCGATTGAGCACTCTTCCCATGAGCCTCGGCTTCACGCAGGATAGCAAAAATCTGCTGAACCTTCTCTTCATCTCCAACTACGTTGCGAATACGATCTGTTACATTTGGTAACATGACAATCATCCCCCTTTCTTTACTAGATAATAGTCATGCGCAACTTTATACCTTTTCCAATTTCATTATATAATAGACAGTAATAAATGTCTACATTAATATCAATGTTTTTTAAAATATTTTTTTTAAGAAAATTTAAAATTTTTAAAAAAACTCTAAAATTTCTTAAAAATTGTTACATTCGATAAGTTTAACTTTAAAATATGCAAAAAAACGCTACTTTTTGACCGAATAAGGCCACTTTTCGATATTTTTAAAAGTTTAAAATTTGATATATTTCGAATTGTCAAATTCAAATTATTTTTGCAAAACGGTTTTTTTGTCAAAATTAGTCTAGTTAAGTAATAATGATTATTAACTAGCAGCTAGTAATTTAAAAATAAATAAAAAAAAATTAAAATAGCTATTGACAAAAGCGGATTTATTTGGTATTATTATTTCTGTCGCTATTTGCAGCAACAATTTGGTGGATGTGGCGAAGTGGTCAACGCACCGGATTGTGGCTCCGGCACTCGAGGGTTCAAGTCCCTTCATCCACCCCAAGGCTTTCCCTAAGGCCAATGGGGCCTATAAATTCGTTGGGGTGTCGCCAAGCGGTAAGGCACCGGTTTTTGGCACCGGCACTGCGTTGGTTCGAATCCAGCCACCCCAGCCATATGAGCCATTAGCTCAGTCGGTAGAGCATCTGACTTTTAATCAGGGTGTCCGGCGTTCGAGTCGCCGATGGCTCACCAAAAAAGCACCCATAATGGGTGCTTTTTTATTTTGCTGCTATCAGCATACTATCTTACAGCAGGAAAAACAATTTTTTTGTCGAAATCATTTAGTTAGCCAACTTATACGAAAGGTGCTAATTAAGATGAAGCCTACAAAATTATCTATAATCGCTAATAATAAATGGCTACTGGGCATATGTTTTATAGGGGGCTTGTTTTTGGCCTACTCCAGCTTAGCCTTAGCCTCTGCTCCACCCGGTTCTGCCGATAATCCCCTGGTTACCCAGGCCTGGGTAGAACAATATGTAGACGAAGCCTTTGCCCCGCTAGAGCAGCAATTGGCCGATATTCAACAAGCCCTAGGCGGCGGCAGCATCGATATCACCCTTACCATTAATAGCCGCCAGGCTTTGGTAAATAATGCTATCGAAACCGTGCCCGTTGCGCCGCAAATTATGGGCGGCGGCTATACCATGGTGCCGGCTCGCTTTATCGGCGAGGCGCTTGGCCTTACTGTTACCTGGGACGAAGTTGCTCGCGAGGCTACTTTTGCCGATCAAAACCAAACCATGATTCTAAAAATCGACGACCGCAATGCTCTCATCAATGATACTACTTATTTAATGGAGTATCCGGCCGTTATTGTTGATGGCAGCACCTTGGTGCATGTTCGCTATGTTAGCGAAGCCTTTAATTGCAAAGTAGATTGGGATGACGTTTTGCGCCAGGTTATAATCACCAGATAGAAAGAGGTATAATTGTGAACGATTTTTGGTCTAAAGACCGTACCACTATTCACGAAAAAAACACCTGGTACGGGCTACTACAACCTAAGCAAAAATTTTGCTATACTCTTTTGCTTACATTTATAATTTGTTGGTGCTTTTACTTAGGTATGAACTTAGGCTTTGCCTCCTATCCGCCTATCGAAATGCTTACCGAAGCCAATCCCTATAATCCGGAAAACGACCCGGCCATAGCCGTTACCGAACCGCCGCCGATGCTGGAAGGCCAAGATGTAGTACTTTTAGTAGGCGCCGATAAGCGCGAGGGCGAAAATGTCTATCGTACCGATACCATTATTATGGCCTTTATCGATTGGGAAAATAATAATATCAATTTGCTTTCTATCCCGCGCGATAGCTATGTGCAATTACCAGGCTACTCTACCAAAACCAAAATTAATGAAGCCTATTTTTATGGCGGCATCTCCCTGCTTAAAAGCACTATCGAATATACCCTAGGCATAGCCGTCGAAAAATATGTGGAAATTGATTTTGATGGCTTTATCGAGCTTATCGATGCCATTGGCGGGGTGGAAATTGATGTGCCCGTAAATATGTATAAATCCAGCGAAAATATTGCTATCGATGCCGGCTTGCAAACCCTAGATGGCGTTGATGCGCTGGGCTTTGTCCGCTTTAGAGATTTGCCGATGGGCGATATCGATCGTATTGCCAATCAGCAAGCATTTATACAGGAATTGGCCAAAAAATTTACCGAGCCTTCGATTATCCTTAAAGTGCCGCAATTGGCCAATATCGCCTGGGAATATGTTAATACCGATTATACCCTAAGCGAAATTTTAGAAGTTAGCAATTCGCTATTGCAATTGGACTTAACCGCCATCAACACCTACTCTTTGCCGGGGGCAGGGATGTGGATTGGCCAGGGTAACTATTGGATGTTGGATCGCACCGGCACCATCGAAATGATTACCGAATTTGCCGCCGGCGAAGCAATTGGCGATACGAATATTATTTATAATGATAGCGCAACCTATAGTCCACCGGCCGACGAACCGGAAGAAGAAGTTCTTTTGGACGAAAATGGCTTGCCGATTGTGCCCGAAGGCACCGATACCGACGGTGATGGCATTATCGATACCCCGCCTGCCGATATCAATGGCGATGGCGTAATCGACGCTTTAGATGCCGTAGGCAATACCCCGCTACCGGACGAAGTTATCGTGGTTAATCCTACCGATCCTAATGCCGATCCCAATGCCGATCCTAATGCGGTAGATCCTAATGCCGACCCCAATACGGTAGATCCTAATGCTGACCCCAATGCTGTAGATCCTAATGCCGACCCCAATGCGGTAGATCCTAATGCCGACCCTAATGCGATAGATCCTAATTTAAATCCTAATCAAAATCCGGATGATGTACCGCAGTTGGAGGAAAATGAGCAGCCGCCGGCTGATAGCGGCGAGCAGCAGGAGCAAACCGAGCAAACGGAAGCAATCGAGCAAACGGAAACAACCGAGCAAGCAGACGATACCGTAACTGATTAGCTGATTAGCTAAAAGCGGGCAGGGCAAACCCTTGCCCGCTATCAATTTAGTATTACCGAGGTTTGTATGCAAATTTTAGATATTGATATCGCCGCGATTACGATGGAGCAAGCGCTAGATTTTGTGGAGCAGGCTATAGCCAAGCCCCGGGATAAGCGGCGCTTGCATAAAATAGTAACCATTAATGCCGAGGGGCTTTATTTGGCTTATCATAATCCTAAGTTTAAAGCCCTGCTTAAGCAAGCCGACTTAATTACGGCCGATGGCAGTGGCGTTTTATGGGCGGCCGAGCAATATGGCCAAAAATTGCCCGGCCGGGTAACCGGGGTTGATTTAGGCGAAAAAATTGCAGCGCGGGCCGCCATATGCGGTTGGCGTCTATTTTTATTGGGCGCAGCGCCTAATATTGCCGAGCAAGCAGGGGCTAAGCTTAGTGCTAAATACCCCGGCCTAATTATTGCCGGCTGCCATGATGGCTATTTTAATGGCCAAGAGCAGGCTGTTTTGCAGCAAATTGCCGAGGCGCAAGCCGATATTGTTTTGGTGGCCTTAGGCATGCCGCGCCAGGAATATTTTATTGCCGAGCATCAGGAGCAATTGCAGGCCGCCGTGGCCTTAGGTGTAGGCGGCAGCTTTGATGTTTGGGCAGGCATGATTAAAAGAGCGCCGCTTTTTATGCAAAAACTGCGCCTAGAATGGCTATGGCGGCTAATTAAGCAGCCCAGCCGCCTAGGCAGGATGATGGCTATCCCCAAATTTATGCTTTTAGTTAAACGCGAACGCCGTAGATAAAGAGGGAAATACTGATGAGCATGCTACTTGAACCCTTAAAAAAATATTTTGGCTATGACAGCTTTCGGCAAGGGCAAGAGGAGCTGATAACGGCTATTATGGCCAAACAGGATGTGCTGGGCATTATGCCTACCGGTGGCGGTAAATCGGCCTGTTATCAGCTGCCGGCCATTTTAAATGATGGCATTTGCCTGGTAATTTCGCCATTAATCTCTTTAATGCAGGATCAGGTAAATAGCTTAATTCAGGCCGGGATTAAGGCGGCCTATATCAATTCATCGCTTAGCATGCGCCAAATTGATAGGGTGCTGGAGCAGGCCGCAAATAATGCCTATAAGCTAATCTATATTGCCCCGGAGCGGCTGATGAGCAGCGATTTTATCTATTTTGCCCAAAATGCCCAAATCTCGATGATTACTATCGACGAGGCGCATTGTATTTCGCAATGGGGGCAGGATTTTAGACCAAGCTATGCCCAAATACCGCAATTTATTGCCAAGCTAAAAAGTCGTCCGGTAATATCGGCTTTTACGGCTACTGCTACTTTAAGGGTGCGTCAGGATATCGCCGAATTATTGGCGCTTAATAATCCCTTTATTTTGATTAGCGGTTTTGATCGTCAAAATTTATTTTTGGAGATTATCCGCCCTCAAAAAAAGCAAGATGCTTTGCATCAATTTTTAAGCGGCATTAAGCATAATTCCGGGATAATATACTGCTCTACCAGGAATAATGTAGAGCTTATTTATACCTATTTACTTAAAAGCGGCTTTAATGCTACCCGATATCATGCGGGTTTAACTGATAATGAGCGCAAGCAAAACCAGGACGATTTTTTATATGATCGGCGCCAGATTATGGTAGCTACCAATGCTTTTGGCATGGGTATAGACAAATCAAATATTCAATTTGTGGTGCATTATAATATGCCTAAGGATTTGGAAAGTTATTATCAGGAAATCGGACGTGCCGGCCGTGATGGCAGCCCTGCTCATTGTTTACTTTTATATAGTGGCCAGGATGTACATACTAATCAATGGTTAATTGAGCATGGCCATGATAATATCGACCCCGAAAGTGCGCAGGCTAAGGAATTAAAAGAGCGTGAGTATAGCCGTTTAAAGCAAATCACCTTTTATGCAACCGGTTCTAAGTGTTTGCGCAACTTTATTTTGACATATTTTGGCGAAACTGCGCCTAAAAACTGCAATAATTGCAGCAATTGCCTGGCTAATTTTACCGAGCTAGACATAACCGAGGATGCGCAAATGATATTTTCTTGCATTTATCGGATGAAGGAGCGTTTTGGCATTACCATGATTATTGATGTTTTGCGGGGCAGCAAAAGCGAGCGCTTGCTTAGTGCGGGTTTAAATCGGCTATCTACTTATAATATCAGCCGTAGGAGTGCGGCAGAGTTGCGGGCAATTATTGATTTTCTTTTATGCGAAGGTTATTTGGCTAAAACTGATGAGCAGTATTCGGTAATCAAATTACAAGCTAAGGCTAGCGATGTATTATATCATGATAAGAAGCTGAGCATGAAGATGGCTATCCCTGATAAGAAGGCTACTAAATCGACCAAAAGCAGTAAAAGCAAGGCTGGCAGCGGTGGTAGTGGTAGCGGTAGTTTAAGCACCGGTTTAGCTAGCGAATTAGATGCAGATCGGGCGCAATTATTTGAGCAATTGCGGGCTTTACGTTTTAGTTTGGCAAGCGAGCAGAGCGTGCCGGCATTTGTGGTATTTTCGGATCGGACTTTAACTGATATGTGTGCTAAGATGCCAAAGAATCAGCAGCAATTTTTGGGGGTTCATGGTGTAGGCGAGCAAAAAGCGGCACGTTATGGCGAAGCATTTTTGGAAGTAATAAGAGATTTTATTGATAATAATTAAGAAGGCTTATGCAACTTGATTGGTTTGCATAAGCCTTGAAAGTTTTTTTGGTCCTTTTTGGTACAATATAAGTTCAAAAGATTAAGTTCCTTCTTTTTTTTGAAAAAACCTGCTAAGAAAAATCAATAGCAAACCCCAAAAAAAAGTTAAAAAATTAT
>CAYJPF010000129.1:0-6750 GCA_964372025.1 uncultured Peptococcaceae bacterium
CGCCCCACCTGGAAAATTAAAAATACCGCTCCAACTACATTTGCTAGTTTAGTAAATTGTCTTATTCGCTAGCTGCTTTTGATATCTTGACTTGTCTTCGCTTTTTACCCTTTTAGGGTGCTCAAGCCCAGCTTGTTACTCCAGTTTTACCTTGCGCCGAAAGCCTACTATTCCTGTCTGCCTTCACTTGGCGCTCCTTAAACATTGCGGCCTTTATTTTTAATTTCCCAGACGGGGCAAAAACCGCCCCACCTGGAAAATTAAAAATACCGCTCCAACTACATTTGCTAGTTTAATAAGTTTCTCTACTCGCTAGCTGCTTTAGGCCTCGCATCTTATCTTCGTTTGCTAGTTTTTTAGGGTGCTTTACTTAGGTCGGCTTATATCGTTTTTCCTAAAAGCCTTTGCCAAGGATGGCATTTCTCAAATACAGAACATCAAGTTTATCCTAGCCCTTGTCCAACTATTAATGCAGGTTATCATGGCTAAATTTATCATCGATATCAGGCATTTCAGCATCCTCAATCCTATATATCTAGTTTTATGGTTTTATTGTGCAAAATAAAACGCTATTTGTCAATAGCGTTTTATCCGGGTACTGTTAATATTTATTTATCCGCAGCGGCCGAGGCCAAAAAGATGGAGATTAATTTGATAATATACTGCACCGTATTAATCTCTTTTTCGCTCCAAACACGGTTTTCGGTATTATCATCGATGCCAAATACCAGGCGGGTGTGGCCTTTGCATTTGGTTTGCGCCAGCAAATAAGAATTGGTAATCTCAAAATCCAGCAATTGCTTTTTGGGCTTGTCAGTACTTAAATCTAAAGCATTATTATACATAATACCACTACTATCCAAATCGCCAAAAAATTCGCCAAATGCTTCAATCGGGACATTCTGAAAAGCATCATAATAGCTCTTCCCATACTCCCCTACCCATTCATAGCTGATATTAAAATGTTTGCCTTCATCAAAGGTTTGGGCAATATAGCAGCGGTCTACATTTAAATGCTTGCCGATTAAGCGCAAAACCGTATTTAAAGAGCCTTCCACATCATCTACCTGATACATCAAATCAAATACCACCGAGGTAATCTCGGCATCAAAATAGGCATTAATCGGATTATTGGCATTATCCACTGCGGTTAAGTTTTTAGTGCTAAAACCGGCAATTTGCTCGGAATAGATAGTATAACGGTCTTTACCGGCCATCTTAGAGCTATAAAGAGCCTTATCGGCGCATTGATAAAGGCTTTCATAGGTATCGGCATGCTGAGGATACATGGCAACACCAATACTGCCCGAAATTTTATAATCCTTATTCTCGCCGGAATAACTATTGCTAAAGGCCTTAGCAATAGCTTGTGCCTTACTTTCTATTATTTTTTCATTGGAGATATTTTTGATAAATACCAAAAATTCATCGCCGCCGATACGGCCAATAATATCTGCTCCCCTAAAATTGGCATGCAGGTTTTTGGCAATATCACTTAAGGTTATATCGCCAAAATAATGGCCTAGCTCATCATTAACAGCCTTAAAATCATCAACATCAATTAAAAATAAAGCATGGGTTCCGGTAGGAAAATTAATTAAAGTTTCCTTTACGATATCCTCGGTGGTAATTTTGTTTAAACAATTGGTTAGCAAATCGGTTTTGGATAAAACCTCTAGCTTTTTTTGCTTATCGATATCATAGGTTTTGCCAATCGAAAACATCGGTTTACCATCTTTATTATACATGGTTTTATAGGTAATTCGATAATATTTGTAAATACCATTAGGCTGCACAAAGCGCACTTCTACCGGGTGAACATCGCCATTTTTTAGATTTTGATCGAATTGTAAAAATGTTTTTAAATCATCAGGATATACCATGCCGCTATCTACCACATAGCTGGGAAAAGGCTGCCGTTCGGCCTTTAGGCCTAAAATTTCGCGACCTTTGCCAAAAAATTGAATAGTAGCCATATTTACATCATAAATCCAAAACCATTCCTCGGTAAGCTCGGCTACGGTATTAAATAGCGCTTTATAGGTAATACGGCTATGATAATAATCATCAAAAGCAGCAACATCATCGTTGCCGGCTAATTGCGGCCGCAAATCTTGCATAATGCTTAATAAAAGCTGATTACCCTGATTATCCTTAATATCTAGGCGATAAATGCTAATATGCAAAGGTATTTCATCATTATCAATATCTATATCAAGCCAGCTAAAATGCACTTCGCCTTTACTTAAAGCTTGCTGCACATATTCGCTAAAAGCCTGGCGAGAATCCTTCCCATTGGGCTGATTAAGTGGTGTAAGCTGATAAAAACTATCAGCAAACTGCTGTTTAGTTGTTAATTTATACAGGTTTGCTGTATAAGCATTACAATAAACACTTTCGGCTTTTTCGGTTACTAAGGTTATACATAGCGGAATATTATCGAGCATGATCATTAATTGCTCTGCCGAAAACTGATTGCTTTGATCAATAAGCTCCGCATGATTAGGTTGCTGATGATTAGCTTGCATAGTAAACCTCCCCTTTAAATTTCTATCTGTTTATTGCTTATTCTTGCCTAAAGTATTTATCTTCAAAGTCGGTAATACTAATTGGCCTGCTTAAATAGTAGCCCTGCCCTTTATGGCAATTTAGGTTTTTAAGCACCTCGAATTGTTCGACAGTTTCGATACCCTCGGCAACCGAAACCATGTTCGGTAAATCATTACAAAGATTTAAGGCAACCTTAGTAAGAATTTTAGATTTTTGATCGGTATGAACTGTTTTGGTTAATTGCATATCAATTTTAATTTCGTCAAAATCCGACCCTTGCAGCGATGTTAAATTGGAATAGCCGGTGCCAAAATCATCTAAAGAAACACAAAAACCGGCATTTTTTAATGAGCTTATAATTTGCGAAAAGACTAAATCATCGGCATGGCTGATTGTTTCGGTAATTTCGATGATGATTTTTGATTTTTCTACCGCGTATTTTTCGCAAATTTGCGATAGCTTAGCCACAATATTTTTGCCCATAATTGTAGAGCGCGAGCAGTTTACCGATAGCTGAAGATTTTTTGCACAATCCACATCCTGCCATTTTTGCAATAATTGGCAAACTGTTTCCAGCACATAAAGATCGATTTGGGCTATCATGCCCTCTTTTTCATAAAAGGGTACAAAAGAAGCCGGCGATTGGATATTGCCATGGGCATCAATACGGCGAATTAAGGCCTCTACCCCATCTAATCGATTGGTTTTAAAGCTAATTTGTGGCTGCAAATACACCACATATTTACCGCTTTTAATTTCATGCGCCAAGTTTTTGCTAAGGATGGCCGTATAATTTAGGCTGGCCCTAATGGTATTAAATTGCTCAAAATCTTGAATATCTTCATCGGTGATATTGGTATTCCAGGTAAAGCCTATTGCCGCATTAAGATCGGGCTCTTGCTCAATAATTTGCTTAAGTTTGGTAATTTTAGCCTCGAAAACCATTTCCTCTACATTTTGCTCGAGCACTACAAATTCATCGCCGCCTACCCTAAAGATATCATCACCAAAAACAGTAGTAAGCATATGCGCCATTTTTTTAAGCATTTCGTCGCCATAGCGAGTGCCTTGTTCCTCATTAATTTTAGAAAGGCCTGCTATATCCACATAAGCAACACCTAAGGATAATACATGGCTTTCGTCAATTTCCAGCAAAGCACGCCGATAGCTTTGTCGGTTTTTAACCTTGGTTAGGCTATCATAATAACTAAGCTGATTTAAAGAGTCGATTAATCGATTCTTTTCTAAAAAGTCGGCAATAAAGCCGGCCAGCGAGCTAAGTAGCCAGTACTTATCAATATTGGCCTGCGGATTATCTACGGCAAACATGCCAACAAACTCGCCTTTATTATCTAAAATAGAAGCACAAATTATATGTTTTGCATCGCGTTCTTGCAATAAAGGCATAATCAATTGATTATCGGCAAAAAAGCCTTGTACATCATCCAAATAAGCTACGCTTTTATCTTTTAGCATCTCCATAAAAGGGTTAAGTAAGCTAATCGGCATATTTTGCAATTGATGCTTAAAGGGCTGCATATTATCATTTGTCCACTCATGGGTATTATTTACATATTGCCGATCTTCGCTAATTTGCAAAACTACCCCCCGTGTGGCATTATAAAAGCGGCAAACAATATTTAAAATCTCCTCGATAGAGGCTACCGGGGTGGCATCGGTATGGAGCATTTTAATGCAATCCAAAAGCAGGGTTTGCTCTTCCAGCTTATTTTTTACTTCTTCTTCCAGGTTAACCATTTTGGTTATATCGGTAGCTACCTGCAATTTTACCATTTTGCCATTTAAATGCACTAATTTATCTTTAAACAAATAGCTTTTATTAAAGCGGGGATTATAGTAGGTCCATTCATAAAACTCATGCTCGGTGGTATACTGATTAGTGCAAAATTCGCAAGGCTCGGTTTTTTCATGTAATAAGGCATAGCATTTACTATTACGCCAAACGCTTTCATCAGGACTACCATACATACCCAGCGCTTTTTTATTCATATGAATAATATCATAAGTTTCGGGATCGACAATATAAATAAAATTATCGGTATTATCGCCCACAAAGGCTGATATTTTATTATAAGCGCTTAAAATTGCAACTTCTTCATGCAAATGTTTGCCTTGCAAGATAATCGAAAAAACCCTGGTCATATAGTTTAGGGTATTCATTTCCACATCTGTCCATTGGCGGATATTTTGGCAATCTTCGATGCCGATAAAAAAGGTAACGGCATCATCTTTTTTAACCTGGCTATGCACAAAGGCCTTGGTTTTATAGCTGCTGATAATATCCAGCACCCGTTTTTCTAAAGTGCAGCTAGTAATATCCGGACAAGAATAAACGCCATTAACCGAACAACTATTTAATAAATCATCGATATAGCTGGCCGGGAAGTTTACATCTTTATGCGGATGCGGCTCGATACCTTCGCGGCACCATTCGTAGGTAAAGCTATAGGTTTGGCCATTATCAAAGGATTCGCCGATTAAGCAGCGGCAGGCATTATAGCTTTGCCCTAAATAGCGCAAAGCAGCATTAATAGCCGTATGATCGCTATTACGCTCATAAAGGATATTAAAAATTGAAGCAGTAATGGCATGATCCATATTTAAGCCGGATATTTTACCGGCCTTAGCCGCTTTAGATAAAAGCAATGCAGAATCATCATTTTGCTGCTCATCAAAATAAAACCAGGACTTATCGCTGATTTTGGCTTTAAACAAAGCCTTATCGGCACATTGCCGATAATAATCATAGGATAATTGCCGATTATTGCATACCACAACCCCCATTTTAATTATAATTTCAACCGAGGTATGGGGTAAATCATAGGGGGCATGGATATAATTGATAAATTCTTCAACTTTGGCATTAAACTGTTCTTGATCTTTTAGTTTATTAATATAAATAATAAATTCATCGCCGCCTACACGGCCGATAATATCTTTTTCATAGACCCAAGAATTAAGGCGGCCGGCTAATTGACGCAGGATTTCGTCGCCATAAAAATGGCCATATTGCTCATTAAAAGCCTTAAAATTAACAATATCCAGCAATAATAAAGCCGAATCATATTCGCCTGCTTTAGTTAGTTTTTCGCTAATTATAGCTTCGGTATCCATTTTGCTATAACATTTGGTTAAGGCATCAAACTTGGCTTGTTTTTCCAAAAGCCTTTGCTGATGCACATCATGCGCCCTACCGATAATAACTAAGGGCTGTTTTTGATTATTATAGATAAAATCATAAATAATCCGATAATAGCGAAAAGTACCATCGGCCTGAATAATCCGCAAATCCTGGGGTTTTACTATGCCATTATTCATATTATAGGCAAGCTCTTGATAAAGATTAATATCCTCTTCATGAACATTAGATTCGTCATATTTAAAGGGTACCGTAATGCTGCCATAATCCTTGCCCGAAAATTTTTGCAAGCCTTTGCCTAAAAACTGAATAGTTGCCGTTCTAGTATCTATAGCAAAATATAAATCCTCGGCTATTTCGGCCAATTTACTAAGGAATGCTTTTTCGGGAACTCGATTACGAAAATAAAAATCGTCGTCTGTAGTTTCAATTTTTTTAAATTCGGGGCGCAAATCGCGCACAAAGCCGACAATAAAAGATTGATCATCAATGATATTAAGTTTATTTAAAGTGATTTCGGCAGGTAATTCCAGGCCATCATTATCTAAGTGCAGCCATTTAAACTGATGATAGCCATCTTTTTCCAAAATGGCCATATTGCGCTTAAACATTTCGGCCGAACTAATGCCATTGGGCTGCATTTGTGGCGAAAACTTATGAAAATTACGCAAATATTGCTCTTCGTCATCAATGCCAAACATGGTTAACACCTGCTTATTGCAGGCAATATTATTCATTTGCGCATCCCATAAATTAAGTGCCAGTGGTACTTTATCGACAATGTTTTGCAAGACTTTAACAAAGTTTTCCTTGGAAATATTTGTAATATCCTTCATTTAATTTACCTCTCACGCAAGCTTAAGTAAACAGTTAAAAAAAATTTAGCTACATATTAAACTACATATCTATTATAACATTTTTTTATGCATTTTCCAAGCATAAATATTGTTTTTAGCAATATTTAATTAAAGGGCAAAAGATTAGAGCTGTCGCAATATAAAGTTTTACTCAATTTTTTACAAAAAATTGCGGGGTTTTAG
>CAYJPF010000130.1:0-6616 GCA_964372025.1 uncultured Peptococcaceae bacterium
AAATGAAAATATTATGGTATGTAAATATAATTATGCCAACTGCATCACAAGTTTTCAATTTAAAGAAAACTAATTCCGCGGGATGGCTTATAGAGCAATCAAAAATGCTTGCAAAACATGAAAGTGTAAATTTGTCAATTTTAAATTTTACACAACTTGTTGATGATAAAAAAAGTGAAATTTATGATAATATTGAGTATATACTATCGCCATCAAAAACTTATATCGAAGATACTAAAGCTATATTATCAGAATTAAAACCAGATATAGTTCATATATTTGGCACAGAGTATGTTTACAATACTAATCTAATTAAAGTTTGTAAAGAATTAGATATAAAATTTGTCGTTTCAATTCAGGGGATTATGAGCCTTTGTGCTGAAAGATATATGGACGGATTGCCAGAGAAATTTAATAAAGTTTCGCATATAAGAAAAATAATGAAAAGTGTTTATCATGCAGATAGCATTAAATTAGCGCAAAAAGATTTTTTCTCAAGAGGAATAGACGAAACAAATGCACTTAAAATAACAGAAAATGTTATTGGACGTACACACTGGGATAAAAATCATGTTATAACAGTTAATAAAAATATAAATTATTTTCATGTCAATGAAAATTTACGCAAAGAATTTTACACGGATGAAATGTGGAGCTTTACTAACTGTCAAAAACATAGTATATTTTTAAGTCAAGCCTCTTATCCTATTAAAGGTTTACATCAATTGTTGAAAATATTGCCAAGACTAATTAAAAAATATCCAGATATTAAGATATATGTCGGCGGACAAACTGCGTACACTCTAAATAATAAAATATTAGATATGGGAGTAGATTATTTTTTTGAGTATCAAAACTATATAAAAAAGCAAATTAAAAAAGGTGGCTTAGAAAAATATATTATATTCACAGGCTCTTTAAGTGCAGAGAAGATGAAAGAAATGTTTTTAAAATGCAATTTATTTTTATCTCCATCAACTATAGAAAATAGCCCAAATTCTGTTGGAGAAGCTATGATTTTAGGGGTACCTATTGTTGCAAGTAATGTTGGCGGAGTTTCGAGTATTATCGAAGATGAAGAAGAAGGATTATTGTATGATTTTTTCAATTTAGAAGAAATGTTTAATGATATAAGTAGAGTTTTTGATGATACAAATTTTGCGTCACAACTAGGGATTAATGCAAAAAAACATGCATTAATTACACATGATATAGAAGTTAATACAAGTGCATTGTTTAATGTTTATAGGAGAATTTTTAATGGATATAATTAAAATGATTAAAGATTTTATTTCTTGGAGAAAAATCATAAGCTCCTCTGCAAATTACATTGAATATCTAAGAGCGGAAGGTGTAAGAGTTGGTGAGAACTGCACTATTTACGATAGGAGTAATATTGTAGTAGATTTAACAAGGCCATGGCTTATAGAAATTGGTGATAATGTTGAGATAACGGCAAAAGCAGTTATTTTAACTCACGGATATGATTGGTCTGTTATTCATCATAAAACTGGTGAAATAATAGGAAGTGCAGGCAAAGTTAAAATAGGTAATAATGTTTTTATAGGAATAGGAACGACTATTTTACCAGGAACTACTATAGGTGATAATGTAGTTATAGGATCAGGCAGCGTGGTTAAAGGCGAAATTGAAGGAAATAGTGTTTATGCAGGAGTACCTGCAAAGAAAATAAGTTCGATAGATGTCTATTTTGAAAAAAGGAAAAAGCTACAGCTAGAAGAAGCTGTAACTTTGGTAAAAGAGTATAGGGAAGTGTACAAAACTTATCCTCCAATAGAGGTTATGCATGAGCATTTCTGGCTTTTTGAGAATCAATTTGATAGTCTTCATAACGACTTTAAAAATAAATTAGCTTTAAGAGGCAACTTTGAAAAAAGCTTTAAAAAATTCAAAGAAAATAAACCATTGTTTACTGATTATAAAGAGTTTTTAATGTATTGTGAATCGAATAAAGAGGAGATATAAATGAAAGTTCCCTTTTTCTCTAACTTTTTAAATCCACATCAATTGGAGTTTTGCTTTGAAATGAAGAAAATTATAATAAAGCAATAGACTTATTGTATATAAGTTGATGTAGGGTAGTATTTACAATTCTAGAAGATGAAAAAAGAAGGTTTATTATACAATTTTTTCAATTTAGAAGAAATGTTTAATGATATAAGTAGAGTTTTCGATGATGAAAAATTTGCATTAGGTTTAGGGGTTAATGCTAAAAAGCATGCAATACAAACACATGATGTTAAAACAAATACAGCAAAATTACTGAGTGTTTATAAGGAGATACAAGGTGAATACAATGATAATGCCAAAAGTCACAGTTGTAATAATAACATATAATCAAGAAAACTATATTGCTGAATCTATAGAGAGTGTTTTGATGCAAAAGGTTAATTTTGAATATGAACTTATAGTATCAGATGATGCTAGCACTGATAACACCCCTAATATTATTAAAGAATATGCAAAAAAATATTCAGTAATAAAACCAATACTATATAAAAATAATGTAGGAGCAAGTAAAAATTATATGAATGCTGTGGCTCAAGCAATAGGTGATAATATTGTAGTTTTTGAAGGTGATGACTATTGGTGTAGCGAGGATAAGCTTCAAACTCAGTATAACTTTTTAAATGAAAATAAACATTATTTTGCAGTAAGTCATATTTTAGAAAAAAAAGATGACTTAGGAAATTCGTATGGAATAAATCCTAATGATGATAGAATAGTGGGTAAAGATGCTACAATGTCATTATTTTTAAAAGGAATAACTTTTTCTTGTATGGCCACTATGTATAGGAATGTTTTTAAAGAAAAAGAGATTTTTGATAAGTATTACGATTATATTACAAAGCATAGACTGGTGGCAGATTTCCCTTTATGTATGTTCTTTTTAACTAATGGAAGAATTAAAGTGTTAAACAATGTTTTTTCTGTTTATAGGGTGAGTGGTGAAACGGTGAATACAACTAGCTACAACTCCCAAACGAAAACTTTAAAAAAATTAGAAGATCATATGTTTGTAATTAATGAAAGTGAAAAGTTTTTTAATTACAAGTATGATTTTTCAATATTAGAATTAAATAATATTTTTTATTTAGCACTAGAGGTTATATTAAAAAAGCAATTTAATATATTGCTTGAAATTATAAAAAAAATTCCCTTTAAATTGAAATTGAAATTTGTGCCATTTTTTTGCATAAAACTTATTAAAGAAATTTTTAATAAAGTATTTAAGAAAGGCTAATTATGACTAGTTTTTACACGAATGAAGAATTAAAATTGCTAGGATTTAAAAAAGTAGGAGAAAATGTATGCATAAGTAGGAAAGCTAGTTTTTATTCTATAGAGAATATATCCTTAGGTAACAATGTTAGGATTGACGATTTCTGTATATTGAGCGGCAAAATTGAATTAGAAAACTATATTCATATAGCGAGTTATTCTTGTTTATATGGTGGAGAAGAAGGAATTCAAATTGGCGATTTTGCAAATATATCTTCGAGAGTTGCGATTTATGCTATTAACGACGATTATCATGGATTTGGAATGACAAATCCTATGATACCTGAAAAGTATAGGAATGTTACACATAAAAAAGTAGTGATAGATAAACATGTAATTATAGGAACGTCATCAACTGTGTTACCAGGTGTTACTTTAGAAATTGGAAGTGCTATTGGTGCTATGAGTTTAGTAAATAAAGATTGCGAAGAATTTACTATATATGCTGGAATTCCAATTAAAAAAATAAAGGAAAGAAAAAGAGATATTTTGGATGTAGAGTTGAATTTTCGTAATGAAGAATTAACATTAAATTCAAATTATAAGGAGTAAAATGGAATTAATTAATGTAACTAAATCCTCACTTCCACCATTAGAAGATTATGTGAAAGAAATATCAAGTATTTGGGAATCACATTGGTTGACTAATATGGGAGAAAAACATAATAAATTGCAAGATGAAATGAAAGAGTATCTAAAAGTTAGTGAAATTTCATTATTTTCAAATGGACATTTAGCATTAGAGATGGCGATTCAAGCGCTAGGATTTGAAAAAGGAGAGGTTATAACAACTCCATACACTTTCGCTTCAACAACCCACGCCATAGTTAGAAATAATTTAAAGCCAGTGTTTTGTGATATAAATCTAAATGATTGCACAATTGATGTTTCAAAAATTGAGGCATTAATAACTAAGGATACTGTAGCAATATTACCAGTTCATGTTTATGGCAATGTGTGTGATGTTGAAAAGATAGATAGTATAGCTAAAAAACATAATTTAAAAGTAATTTATGATGCGGCACATGTTTTCGGCGTTGAATACCAAAATAAAGGTGTTGGAGAATATGGAGATATGTCTATGTTTTCTCTTCATGCAACAAAAGTTTTCAACTCTATCGAAGGTGGCGTAATAACATGTAAAGATAGTAAATATATTGATTTATTGTATAATTTAAAAAACTTTGGAATAAAAGATGCACAGACGGTTATTGCAGTTGGTGGGAATGCAAAAATGAATGAATTTCAAGCTGCAATGGGTTTATGTAATTTGAAATATCTAGATATAAATATTGATAAAAGAAAAAAATTAGTTGAGCAATATAAAAAAGAGTTAGAAAAAATAGATGGAATTCAAATTTTATTAAATTTTGATAAAAATATTAAAAGCAATTTTGCGTATATGCCAATACTAGTGGATAGTGATGTAACAGGATTTAATAGAGATGAACTATTTGAAAAATTGAAAGAAAATAATATAATAGCAAGAAAATATTTTTACCCTATTGTCACTGAATTTGCATGCTATAAAGACATATTTAATTATGAAAATTTAAATGGTGCGAAATATATTAGTGAAAATGTGTTAACATTGCCATTGTATGATACTTTAGAAAGTAGCGATTTACACAGAATATGTGATATAATTAAGAAATTAGCATTTGAATTTAACAGCTAAATTTAAGAAAATGAAAGGATAAGTAATGTTCTCAATAATAATACCAGTGTTTAACTCGGAAAAATATTTAGAAAATTGTATAATAAGTGTTTTAAATCAAACTTACAAGAATTTTGAACTTTTACTTATTAATGATGGAAGTACAGACAATAGTGCAGAAATTTGTGAAAAATTTGCAAATGAAGATAATCGAATTAAAGTTATTCATCAACCTAATAGAGGGGTTTCGTCAGCTAGAAATAAAGGAATTGATAATGCTACGGGCGATTATATAACTTTTGTAGATAGTGATGATGTTGTAATTAGTGAATGGCTTGAAATAGTGAATATTGAACTAGATAAGAACAATTTAGATATGTTAACTTATAGATTTAGTCAAAATAATATAATTGATAATCCTGAAATCAAAAGCTTTACAGCATTAAACTCAAGTGACTTAAAATATAAATTTAATGACATATTGGTAGTTTCAATGGGGTCTGTTTGCACCAATATTTATAAAAGAGAAATTATAAATAATAATCAAATTAAATTTAATAATGATATTGCATTAAACGAAGAGATATTTTTCAATTTTAAAATTTTAGAAAATATAAAATCACTGCGCTTTATAGATAAGGTGCTATATTACTACACTGCTAATGAAACATCATCATCGAGAAAAGGTGATGTGAATTATTTAAATATAGTTAGAGAAAAAGTGGAAGTTTATGCTGAATTTTTGGAGAAAATGAACTATAATGATAATGTGGAATATTCTCCAAATGATATGCTAGTCGATGGAACATTTTTGTATTTTTTACAATCAGCTGTTTCTACAAATACTTTAAGTTATAGTCAAAGAATAATGATTTTGAAAAATATATATGAAAATAGTGAAAACTATACAAATTTAATGAATTCAAATCAATTTAAAATTAATAGCTTAAATCTATTAATTTGTAAAATTTCAGCAATATTAAAAATTCCGTTTATTATTGCTATGCCAGTAACGATTAAAAAATATTTTAATAAACGAGGTTAAAATGAAAATAGGTATAATTACACAGTATTATAAAAGTAAAAACTATGGGGGTAATTTGCAAGCTTACGCTTTATGCAAATTTTTAAATAATACAGGGCACAGTGCAGAGCAACTTTGTGTGCTTTACTCTCGTGTAACATCTTCTAATAGTGATAATAAAAGTTTAGCAAAACATATTCTAAGTATTCCTAAAAAAGGAATTGCTTTTATAAAATATAAGTTAACAATGCTAGATAAAACTATTCCTAATAATGCTGAAAATTTTCAATATTTTAATGATAATGTAATCCCTAATAATAAAAAAGGATTATCACTAGATAAATTAAATGAAATTTCTAAAGAATATGATGCTTTTATAACAGGCAGTGATCAAGTTTGGAATATGAAATCTTTTTTCACACCATATTTTTTAGATTTCGTATCATCTGACAAAATAAAATTATCATATGCTGCAAGCTTAGGTGCAAGTGCTATAGATGAAAAAGATGTTGGGGTGTTTAAAAAATATTTAAAAGATTTCAAAGCCGTTTCCGTTAGAGAAGAATCAGTTGTAAAACAGTTAGAAGAAATTTGTGATAGAGAAATTTTGCATACCATAGATCCAACAATGC
>CAYJPF010000131.1:0-6243 GCA_964372025.1 uncultured Peptococcaceae bacterium
CGCTCCAACTACATTTGCTAGTTTAATAAGTTTTTCTACTCGCTAGTTGCTTTTGGCCTCAAATCTTTTCTTCGATTTATACCCTTTTAGGGTATTTTACTTTGGTGCGGATTATGGGCTATCTTAATCAATTAGCAAAAAAAAGAGGCTGTCGCAAATGAAAAATCATTTGCAACAGCCCTTTTTAATTCTATTATAAACCTTCACTCTCTAAATAGGCCACAAAATCATTATATAAAGCATTGGTATTGGGCTTAATCTCAATTAAATCAGCATTATCAATCGCCTGCAATCTTAATTGGCCCATCTCGGCATAACCTTCTCGGCTTAAAGCCTGGCGAATGTCCTCATCATCACGATACGCCATCCCCTGCCCTACCGTTGCCGCAAAGGCCATCAATTGCTCGGTATTGCTCATTCCGCTGGGGCTAATCATCGCCGCATTAATCGGGCTTACCATATCAACCGTACTTACATATAAACCATCCGTTTCGGCAAAACTGGCCGCCGGTAAAATAATATCGGCTTTAGCTGCAGTTTTGGTCATCTGAATTTCCTGCACCGCCAAAAACTCCAGCTCCGGCAAATCGGCCACATCTTCGCCAAAAATCAGTAATCCCTTAAGCTTAGCTAAATCAACCTCGGCCGCAGGCTTAATCGCCATAGCCGCCAAACCACGTCCATTAGCATTAGCCTTGATACGGATAATACCACTGCGTGGGCTAAAGGCATGATTGGTTACTACCGCCAAATCAGCCAGCAACTTAGCCGCCATAAATGATAATTTATGCTCTTCAAAAATAATAATCGCCTTTTTAGCAGCCATTAATTCTTTAGCCAAAGCTAAAGCCTGCTCCCCAATCTCAATATCGGCTAAGGATTGGCTTAATACCGTATAACCGGGTAGTTCCTCGGCCTGCGGATTAAGAGCCAAAGCCGCCTTTAATACCATTCTTAAAAACTGCAAATCATGCCCGGGGTCAATCCTTTTAGCTGCAATATCATCAATAGCATTTGGCTTGGCGCTTAAAGCAATAATCTTAGCCCCATTGCTTGCCGCCTTGCGTAAAGCCATGCCGGCCACCGCATGCGGTTTATCTAAATCGGTTTCTACCGCCAAAATTAAATCGGTTTGCTCCAATTGCTCAAAATCAGTGGTAGAACAATCCAAGCCCAAGACCGCCTTCACCCCGCTTAAAGGACGATTAAAAGAAAATACATTGTCGGTATGCAAGGTGTTTTTGGCCAGCTCTTTAATCAAATACATCTCCTCGCTGCTTAAACGATCCGATACCGCAACGCCAATACTCTCCGCACCATGAATAACTTGTATCGATTGCAAACGCTTGGCAATCTCCACAAAAGCCTCTTGATAAGTTATCGCCAATAATTCATCATGGCCATTGCTCATCAAAGGCTCGCTAAGCCGTGGTTGCTGCTTTAATTGATTAAAGCCAAAACGACCCTTTACACAAAGCAACGCCTTATCATCCTGCTCGGCAAAAGGCAAAGCCCGCACAATCTCATTACCCTTATGCTTTAAATTAACCCTACAACCCACCGAGCAAAATGCACAGGTGCTTAAGGTGGATGCCTCCTCTAAAGGTATCGGCTTGGCTAATATGGTCTTTTCGGTTAAGGCGCCGGTAGGGCAAACATTAATACATTGGCCGCAACTAATACAGCCGCTTTCTTTTAAAGGCAAATCCAAGGCCGGCTTAACAATAGTATCAAAGCCACGGTCTACCAGGCCTAAGGCTGCTTTGCCTACCACTTCATCGCAAATGCGCACGCAAAGGCCGCATAAAATGCATTTATCCGAATTACGCTCGATAAAAGGATGATTATCCTCCTGCTTACGCTGATGATTTAAGCCTTCGTACTTAATCGGCTCAACCGCATATTGATTGGCATAATCGATTAATTTACATTCAAAATAATCCATACAACCACATTCCAAGCAGCGATTAGCATCCTTTAAGGCCTGCTCCTCACGCAAGCCAAAGGCCAATTCCTGGAAATTATTACGCCTAATAGCCGGGGCTGCATGGCTCATATGGGGTTTGGCTTCCTTGCCATATTTGCTAAATTCCTCAGGCTGGGGATCTCTTTTGACCAGATAAGGCTCTTGGCAGCTATTGCTGATATACTCTAAATTAAAGCCGGCCAAATAGCGATCGATAATTTTACTTACCTTTTGCCCCTCGGCAATGGCATCGATGGCAATACTTGCCCCGTCATTAGTAGCATCACCAATGGCAAATACACCCTCTAAATTGGTAAGAAAACTATGGCTATCGGCAATAATGGTGCGCCATTTGGTTTGCTCAAGATCCTCTAAACCGCAGGCATCCAGCTTTTGGCCGATGGCGGCGATTACATTATCCACTTCTAAAAATTCTTCTTTACCTTCAACCGCAACCGGGGCACGACGGCCGGAGGCATCGGGCTCGCCTAATTCCATAATCTGTAAACGCAGGCCTTTTACCTTGCCATTGCCATCATCAACCACCTCGATCGGATTGGTTAAATAACGGAAAATTACGCCTTCTTCCTCGGCCTCTTTAATCTCGATTTCTTCAGCCGGCATTTCGTCACGGGTACGGCGATAGACATTATAAACTTCTTTAACCCCTAAACGGATAGCGGTACGGCAAGCATCCATGGCCGTATTACCACCGCCCACAATCGCCACCTTATGGCCGATATCTACCGGCTGAAGCAAAGCAACTTCACGCAAAAAGTCGATGCCCCCTAAAACCCCTTTTAATTCCTCGCCGGGGCAACGTAGGCCGCTTGATGTCCAAGCGCCAACGGCTACAATTACCGCATCATAATTATTGCGCAGCCAGTTTAAGGTTAAATCGCGGCCGATTTTTACATTATTGATCATCTTTACGCCCAAAGCGGCGATAATATCAATTTCCTGCTGCAAATAATCCTTGGGCAAACGGTATTCGGGAATACCATAGCGCAGCATACCACCCATATGCGGCATTGCATCATAGATATCAATGCCATGGCCTTTTTGCCGCAAAAAGTAAGCAGCAGTTAAGCCACCCGGACCACCGCCAATAATAGCGATTTTTTTACCGCTAGCAGGCTGTACCTGGGGCAAAGGATAATCACCTTCAGCAAAATCGGCCACAAAGCGTTTTAAAGCAGCAATGCCAATCGGCTCTTCCACCATTTTGCGGCGGCAGGCTGTTTCGCAAGGATGGGGGCAAACTCGGCCTATTGAGCCGGGCAAAGGAATTTTTTGCATAATCATCTTGAGGGCTTCATCATATTGACCATTAGCAATTAAGCCCACATAACCCTGGCAATCGGTTTGGGCAGGACAAGCCAAAACGCAAGGCGGACGGCAATCGCCATCATGATCGGAAAGCAATAATTCCAAAACCGTTTGTCGGGTTTTATTTACCAGCGGACTATCGGTAAACAAAATCATGCCATCTTCGGCCATGGTGGAGCAGGCACGCAGCAATTTGGGGCTATTTTCGCGCTCTACTACGCAAATGCCGCAAGCGCCATAAGTGGCCACCCTTTGATCATGGCAAAGTGTTGGTATTTCCAGGCCATTACGGGCGGCAATTTCCAAAATAGTTTCGCCGCTAAAGCCCAAACATTCTATTCCATCTATATTTAATCTTATTTTAGACATCTTAACCCCTCCCTAATCAACTATTACGGCCTTAAAACGGCAAACCTGAGCACATTGGCCGCATTTAGTGCAAATGTTCTGATCGATAAGATGCGCCTGCTTGCGCTCGCCGCTAATGGCGGCTACCGGGCATTTTTTAGCGCATAAAGTACAGCCGGTGCAAGCTTCAGCATCGATATTATAGCTGATTAAAGACGGGCATTGATGGGCAGTACATTTATGATTATAGATATGATCTTCGTATTCATTGCGGAAATAGCGAATGGTAGTTAAAACCGGATTAGGCGCAGTTTGGCCTAGGCCGCATAAAGAGCCGGCGATAATTTGTCTGCCTAAATCCTCCAGCAATTCGATATCGCCATCTTGGCCTTTGCCATCGCAAATGCGCTCTAAAATTTCGAGCATACGGCGGGTACCAATTCGGCAATGCACGCATTTACCGCAGCTTTCCTTGCAGGTAAAATCCAAGAAAAAGCGAGCCATATCAACCATGCAGGTAGTTTCATCCATAACCACCATGCCGCCCGAACCCATAATTGCGCCGGTTGCGGCTAGGGTTTTATAGTCAATCATGGTATCGATTAAAGGCAAGGGAATACAGCCCCCGGAAGGGCCGCCCATTTGCACAGCCTTAAACTGCTTATCATCACGGATACCGCCGCCCACGCCAAAAACAACCTCTTTAATAGTGCTGCCCATCGGGATTTCGACCAGGCCGCCTTTATTAATTTTGCCGGTTAGGGCAAAAACCTTGGTGCCTTTGGAATTTTCGGTACCCATAGCGGCAAAGGCCTCGCCGCCATTGCGGATAATCCAGGGCACATTAGCATAAGTTTCTACATTATTGATATTGCTGGGCTTTTGCCAAAAACCCTTCTGAGCAGGAAAAGGCGGCTTTAAGCGTGGCATACCCCGCTCGCCCTCTAAAGAGGCGATTAAGGCGGTTTCCTCGCCGCAAACAAAGGCACCGGCGCCGGCTTTAATTCTTAAATGGAATTTTTTACCCATTTGCAAAATATTATCGCCTAAATAGCCCTTGGCCAGAGCTTGTTTAATGGCGATTTCCAAGCGGGTAATCGCCAGCGGATATTCGGCGCGCACATAAACCACGCCTTGTTCGGCTCCAATTGCAAAGGCGGCAATTAGCATGCCCTCGATTAAGGCATGGGGATCGCCCTCTAAAATTGCCCGATCCATAAAAGCACCGGGATCGCCTTCATCGGCATTACAGATAACATATTTTTCATCGCCTTGCGAATTGCGGGCAGCCTGCCATTTAAACCAGGTAGGAAAACCGGCGCCACCACGTCCGGCCAGGCCGGAAACCTTGATAATTTCGATTATCTGTTCCGGGCTTAAATCTTTAAGCATAGCCAAGGCCTGATAGCCGCCTTTGGCCAAATATTGTTCGATATCCTCGGGATTAATGATGCCGCAATTAGCCAAGGCAATGCGTTTTTGATTAGCCAAATTTTGGGCATCTTCGGCACTGATTAAGTAGCTATCGGCCTGCTCTTTACCGGCCAATTCCAAAGCAATGGCCTGTACGCCCTTTTGATCTACTTTAACAAAGCGCTTAATTAAATTGGCATCCTGATCTAAAATATCCACAATTGGTTCCAGATAGCACATACCGATACAGCCGCTGGCGCTAATGGGGATATTAAGGCCTAATTCTTCTAAACTGGCGGCAAGCTGAGCCGATATTTTTTCCGCCCCGGCGGCAATACCGCAGCTACCTTTGCCTATTACAATTTTATTAGCCATTAGCTATAGCCTCCTTCCGGATATTGGCCAAAATTTCTTTAGTGGTGGCCGGTGTTAAGTTACCGAAGGTATCGTCGCCAATCATCATCACCGGCGACAAGCTACAGCAGCCCAGGCAGGCTACATTATTGTAGGTAAACAGGCCATCGGCGGTAATTTCACCTTCGTTAACGGCCAATTCTTCTTTAATTGCAACTTCAATGGCAGCCGCCCCATTTACATGGCAGGCGGTGCCCTTACATAGTAAAATCAAATTTTTGCCAACCGGCTTGGTTCTAAACTGAGTATAAAAGGTAGCAACCCCCAGCACCTTAGCCGGTTTTATGCCCATTTTATAGGCAATATAAGCCATTAAATCGATGGCTAAATAGCCATATAAATCTTGGGCTTTTTGCAAAACCGTAATCAAGCTACCGGGCTTAGCGGCATATTCGGCCAAAACCGGGTCTAAAAGAGCGATATCCATACTAGGATCGGCCAAAACCCAAGTTTTATCGCCAGAACAACAAGTCATTCCATTCACTCCTTATGCAAAAAATTAACAAATTTTCATTCCACCTTATATAATATCACTTTTTTATTAAAATTTCAAGTAATAATAGCAAGAGATAAAAGATAAAAGATCATTCTTTCTTTTGAGGAAAGAAAGAATCAAAGAAACCTTTAAGGTAGACATTAGGACAATTTGAATAGCCTAAAAGGGTATCAATCGAAGATAAGACAAGATGTTAAAAGCAACTAGCGAATAAGAAAACTGATTAAACTAGCAAATGTAGTTGGAGCGGTATTTTTAATTTTCCAGGTGGGGCGGT
>CAYJPF010000132.1:0-6201 GCA_964372025.1 uncultured Peptococcaceae bacterium
GCACCTTAAGCTAAGCTTAAAGCGCGACTTTGGATGCAACGTCACGTTGCCTGGTACGCCGGAAGGGATTCGAACCCCCGACCTTTTGGTTCGTAGCCAAACACTCTATCCGACTGAGCTACCGGCGCATATTGCTAAAAAGTAAATGGCGGAGAGCAAGGGATTCGAACCCTCGATACAGGTTTTTGCCCGTATACTCGCTTAGCAGGCGAGCGCCTTCGACCGACTCGGCCAACTCTCCACAAAAACTTTTATTAATTTTACTCGCATAATTGCAAGCAACATTAAGTGCAACACTAGATATTATATAACAATTTTTGCCTTAAGTCAATAACTTTTTGCAAAGTTATTGACTTTTTTTTCAACAGCAAATTTCCATAACAAAATCCACAGTAGACAAGGCTGTGAGTTTTAGTTTGGCAAGAAAAAAATGCTATAATTTAGTATGGCAAAAATATAGCAAAGAAACTACCAAAAAGTCTAAGCAAAAACTTTTAATTTTGATAGCTACCCCCCTTTTACTAATCAGCCAGTACAATAGCCTTAATCTCTGCCGGCACAAATGCAGCTAAATCTGCAAATAAATATATATTATGAATATAGTTTTTCATGCCCGTATATGTTGATTTAAATGTAGCAACCTTTTCATCCATAGAGCGCAAAGATATAGTTTCTGTGCCGGTACGGGTCTCAACGTGAATACTAAGATCAAAAAAAACATTGCCGGTAGTAGCCCCCGGCCACCAAAAATTACGTATTTTAGTTGCAGCCAGCTGTTGATAAAACTGCTCGCCGGATAAGCCATTTAAATCCAACCGATGGCCATTTTGATCAGCCTCTATGGTTAATGGTGCATCACCCGGAGTCCAGGTATACCAAACATCATCATTCTTGATGGCATTTATCAGCACATAATAGCTATCATATTCGCTAGGCATATATTCGCCCAAGGTGTCGGTATTAAAAAGCCAAAACGAATTTAATATATAGCAAGCAAATACTATTAAAGGAAAGGCCAGAGCAGGCTTTTTTTGCTCTTTCCTTTTTATAGCAATAATCATAAAAACAGTGCTGACTATTATAGCCACAAATCCCAAGCCATAATTAATAACTTGTGATAATCCTAATAAAGGCTGGGAAATCAAGGATGCTATTAACATTATTAAAGAGCCAATAGCAATTCTTTTTGGCCATTTTTGCAGATTAATAGTAATACGCTTTTCCCTCCCTTAGCCAATCCCAACAACCTTAAAATCCTCATCTTCGATGGCTTTGCTTAGAATTGCCTGATCGATATCTTGGCTTAATTTAACAATAGCTTGCTTTTCTTCTAAGCTTACCTCTACCTCAACAACAGCTTCGATAGCAGTTAAAGCCTTGGTTACGGCCTTAACGCAATGATTACAGCTCATACCTTCAATCTTAATAGTTTTTTGCATAGTTAATTCCTCCTGATTTTTAATTTTATTTTCAACTGCATTTTCAATTGCATTTATTGTTAGAGCAGGGGTTGGCTTAAATTGGCTTGCCCGGTTTAGCTTAATAGCCTGCGGCTTAAAAAAGCGCAAACGCAAAGCATTGCTTACCACGCAAACCGAACTTAAACTCATAGCCGCCGCCGCAAACATTGGGTTAAGCAGCCAGCCAAAACTAAAATAATATAAACCGGCGGCCAGGGGGATGCCCATTATATTGTAGAAAAATGCCCAGAATAAATTTTGCTTGATATTACGCATTACCGCCTTGCTTAGCTGAATAGCCTGCGGCACCGCCTGCAAATCGCTTTTGATTAGCACAATATCGGCCGCCTCGATAGCAATATCGGTGCCGGCACCAATCGCCAAGCCAATATCGGCCGATACCAGCGCAGGGGCATCATTGATGCCATCACCAACCATTGCCACCTTATGGCCGGCCGCTTGCAGGCGCCGAATTTCGCGCTCTTTATCGGCCGGCAATACCTCGGCAATTACCTCGTCTAAAGCCAGCTGGCTGCGAATAGCCTCGGCCGTGCGCCGATTATCACCGGTTAGCATAATTGTAGTTAGCCCCAAGGCCTTTAATTGCTCGATAGCTAAAGCGCTGCCGGGCTTAATCCGATCGCTAACCGCAATCAAGCCTAAAAATTGCCGCTCTAAAGCAAAATAAAGCGCGGTTTTACCTTGGGCTGCCAAATCATCGGCCAGCTTAAGATAGGCGCTTATCTCAATATTAGCCGCCGCCATCAATTTGGCATTGCCTCCATAAATTTTTTGGCCATCATAAACGGCTGTTATCCCTTGGCCGGGAATTAATTGATAATCTTCCATCTCCAGCAAGGTAATTTGCTGCTCTAAAGCGGCCGCTATAATCGGCTCGGCCAGGGGATGCCCGGAATTATTTTCCAAAGAAGCTGCCAATTGCAATAATTGCTGTTGATTTAAATCAGGATTAGCCTGATTAAGCACAATATCACTAATTATAGGCCGCCCTTCGGTAATAGTGCCGGTTTTATCGATTACCACGGTATCGATGCTATGGGCGGTTTCTAAAGCCTCGGCCGACTTGATTAAAATGCCCTGCCCGGCACCACGCCCGGTACCAACCATAATGGCCGTTGGGGTAGCCAAACCCAAGGCACAAGGGCAGGATATTACCAGCACTGCTATGCCAATGCTTAAGGCAAATTCCGGATCATAACCCAGCACTAACCAAATAATAGCAGCTATGGCGGCAATAGACATCACTATCGGCACAAAATAAGAGCTAATTTTATCGGCAAGCTTAGCAATAGGTGCTTTTGAAGAAGTAGCTTGATCGATTAAGTCGATAATTTGTGCCAAGGCGGTATCTTTGCCGATGGCCGTTACCCTTGCCTGCAAATAACCACTTTTGCTGATAGTACCGCCGATAATTTGATCATCGATGTTTTTTTCCACCGGCAAGCTTTCGCCGCTGATGGCAGCCTCGTCAATGGCGGCATGGCCTTTGATTACCAAGCCATCGGCGGGGATGGCAAAGCCTTCTTTGATGATCATAATATCATCTAAAACTAATTGATTACTATCGATTTCCAGCTCTTGGCCATCACGAAGTACCAGGGCTTTAGTTGGCACTAAGGCTAAAAGCTTATTGATAGCCTCGGTAGTTTTGCCTTTAGCGCCGGCCTCTAAAAATTTACCCAAGGTGATTAGGCTTAAAATCATCGCTGCCGATTCATAATAAAGACTATGGCTAAATTGGCTGATTAGCTCGGCATCATTATGCCCACTGCCCCAGGCAATTTTATAGGTAGCATAAATGCTGTATACCAAAGCCGCCCCGGCACCAACAGCAATTAAACTGTCCATATTAGGGGCTTTTTTGAACAGGTTACTAAAGCCGATTTTAAAATAATTTTGATTGATAATTACTACCGCCACAGTAAGCAAAAGCTGGCTTAAAGCAAAAACCATGGCCGTACCGCCGGCGGTAAAAAAGCCTGGTAAAGGCCAATTCATCATCTCGCCCATCGAAATATAGAACAGCGGAATGGTAAAAATAAGCGAAAAAATCAATTTAATTTGCATAACTTTTTTATGGGCAAAAGGATCATTAGCAGCCATATTAGATGCGCCATTAATAGCAATATCCGGCTGATTAAGGCTAATACCATAGCCCAAATCAATAACGGTAGCCATAATCGTATCCCGGCTAATCAGCTCGGGCTGATATTTAATCTGCATCGTATTTTTAAGCAGATTAACGCTGATATCCTCTACCCCGGGCAGCGGTTTTAGATTTTTTTCTATGCGTGACGAGCAGGCCGAGCAGGTCATGCCCGTGATATTATAAGTTTCTTGCATAGAGTTTGCTCCTTTGGGATTATAGCAAGTTCGTTAAAACTAACTTGTTAGCTATAATCATCATTTGATTTTAAGTTTGATTTTAAGTTATAGATATTGTTACATCATTAGTATTTAAATATTTTAGTCTAAAAATCCTTTGTTTTATTGAATTAATATAGAAGTCATTTGCTTATTTGGCGATAAAAGCCCTTATTTGCAGGCAGGATTTAGCTTAAGCAAAACCGAATTTCTACTATAATAAACGGTGGAGGAGGATTTTTTGATGATCAAAAAATTAGTTTTTTTATTGGCATTAACTTTAGTTTTAATCATAGCTCAACCGGCGCAGGCGCAGGCCAATGTATTGTTTAGCAATATTCCGGGGCAGGCAACGCCTACGGCTACTCCCAGCCCTAAAATGCTGGAGGTTTTGGGCAATGATTCCTATTCAGGCAGCACCTATTCTTATGGGGTGGCTTTGTACTTGGATCAAACAACCACTATCGATAGCATGCAAATTGCTATTGATAGCAGCGAATCGTCTTATCATACTTTTGAAGCGCCTAATAATATGCAAATCAAAAAATATGATGGCAATGAGCTTAATCCTTTTGCCGATGCACCTAATCAGGCAGGCATTTTAGCAGCGCCAAGACTGGATTATGTTGAGGACTGGCAACTATATAGTTTTGGGGTGCATCAGCAATTAGAGCCCGGTTATTATCTATTTTCTTTTGATGGCCGGCTATTGTTTTTAGAAAATGCCTATGTGGTGATTAATGGTACATCTAGCGGCATACTCCAACATATTAAACCTGCCGATTATGAGGCCTTTGCCCAAACAAATGAGATGCCCGCCGTACCTCAAAATATAATCAGCTATAGCTCTAGCAGCGTATTATATGATAGCAGCAATGATGCCAATTGGCAGCGCCAAGTGCGCGAGGCCGATTATGCCTTATTTGATAGCTCTTATATGGATACCAGTTATAGCAATATTATTTTGGTTGATGATACTGTAACTTTGCAAGATATTGTTTTTACTACTAATTTTACCGGCGAGGACTTAACCGATTATCAATTTGTGCTTGATAATTCGATTGCGGCGCCCGATGAGATTTATATCGAAGTTAGCAGGCATCTTAGCTATGATCAATTGGAAAGTGTGGCTATTTTCCCGGCTGCGATTTATAATTCGCCGGAGGTAGATCCATTTTTATATTCTAAATTTGGCCAGGTAACCGGGGTTACCGGCATCAATCTTGAATTGGGGCGTGGGGTTTATACCATGCGGATTATCCCCCAGGATGCGATAGTACCCTTAACCAGCGGTTATGATATGCGCGAATTTGATTGTGGCCTTACCGGCACCTATAGCGGCATCTTTTTGCCGATTGGTTCTACCACGGCTTATGAGCGTACAATTATGATAGCAGGCATTAATGACGGTTCGAGCATGGAGGAGATAGAGGCGAGTATTGAGCTATTTAATAGCGAATATTATTTGGCGCAATTAAGGGCAGAGCAGGCCTTAGAAAATTATAAGCCGCCAACCGATGCCGATAATGCTACTAGCCCGGCAGCGATTACTTTAAAGGTAGACGGGCAAGTTATCCCTACCGATTCGCCGCCTATTATCCAAGATGGCAATACTTTAGCGCCGGTAAGAGCGCTTTTGGAAACTATGGGTTTTGAGCTGGCCTGGTTTGAGAATGAGCGGCGGGTGGATATTATCGACCCTAACTATTATCCGGATGGCTCTGATGAGATTGTGATGCAGTTTTATATAGGCAAAGCTACGGCCGCTGTTTATGAAAGCCAATCTCAATCCGGCTTAATCGATTTGGAATTGCCGGTGGCGGCTCAGATTATCAATGGCCGCACGATGATACCGGTGCGTTTTTTAGCCGAGCATTTAGGTTTTATAGTAGATTGGGATGCCGCAACCAGAACAGTACTAATTAGCGGCGGCCCTCAAGGCTAAAGTTTTAATTAGTTTTTTGTCTGAAAATTGTGGGGGGGGTTGACCTAGCTGGGTTTAGCTAAAGCTAAACCGCAGCTATGCACGTAGCTATTACTCAAAATCAGAGATTTTGGTACTAGCTCAGACCTAGCTGGGTTTAGCTAAAGCTAAACCGCAGCTATGCACGTAGCTATTACTCAAAATCAGAGATTTTGGTACTAGCTCAGACCTAGCTGGGTTTAGCTAAAGCTAACCTGAACCTCGTTCGGTTGTGGGGTTTTTGGATTTGTTTTGATGTTGAGGATTCTAGTCTTTTGCTGCTTGTTTTTAGCCGGGTTGTAAGTTGCTTACGTTTATCGGCGGATAGTTAATTTGGTTTGTGCTTCGTGGGTTGAAAGGTTTTTCTGCCCTCGCCTACGTTTGTTAGTTTAT
>CAYJPF010000133.1:0-6082 GCA_964372025.1 uncultured Peptococcaceae bacterium
CTTGCTATAGTCTGCGGTGTGCCCGAATTGGGCATTGTTCAGTAGGCATTAATTAGCCTAAAAAACTAGACAATTCTAACCAAGTCGCTACGTTTCAACTGAGTCAGTTGTAGTGTCTAAGAAGGGGGATAGAGTATCGCGACAAATTATAAGGGCTGAACAAAGCCCAGCGCCAGATGCTATGGATGGAGCTGATTGCTGAGTGTCGAGAGAGTGGGCTCAGCGCGCGAAAATGGTACGAAGAGCAAGAACTATCGGGAAAAGCATATTACTAATGACAGATACAACTATGGATGGAGTCTTCAGCCGCGGCACGAGCAGAAGTTTGTGGAGGTTCCAATGACAGCAACTGATACAGTTGTGAGTCCCCTTCGCCTAGCGCAGGCTGAAGTAGACATCTACAACGGCATCTTGTTACAATAGGAGGTACTCCACATCAATGAATTACAGAGTGCTGGATTGATATGGATAGGACAGAGTCAGAGTCCGTGAGCTAGGTGCTCACGGACTCTTGTGCCTTGGGTGACAGGGCGACGGGCAAAATTCAGGGATTGTCTAATTAGTCCAAAAATTTTTTTGTCCACACACCCGTGCCGCATTATGCGAAAAACAGCTATATATTTCTAACGTATTGATCAGAATTAAATGCACTCCACATTATTGGATATCCCCCTACGCAGCGTCCTCATTCCGAACATGATTCACGCTGGATAGATGGGTATCGCCACATATTATCTCGCATTTCTTTTAGCGAATTGAAATTGAGATATTCTACCAATTGTGTGCCGCTCAATCCAGCCTTCAAAGGATTTCCAAGAATAAAGTCATGTAAATGCGTGCATAGAATGAGTTCGCCTCCACTAAGTAGTTCATATCCACTACCGTTAAATACCTGGCATGGACCCGTAGCAATAATACGCTCATTTCGCATTTCCTCGCGTACGTCCTTTGAAAAAATACAATATGGTAAATTGGTCTTCCTACTAATTATATGTTATAAATTAATTATTTGAAGCTTATTAGTTCTATTTTAGCATAATGTATACTTTTATTCTACAAAATATAAAAATTTTTGGATATTTTTGACTTAATTCAGTATAAATAATTGTAAGCAATCTAAGCGAAGGATGTGATTTAATGAATCATGTATTAAAAAAGGTAATCAATTTAAATGGGCAAGACATAATATTATCACCATTAGATATTGAGTTTACCAAGCGGCGCATTTACTTAACAGGTGAGATAGATGGAAATATGGCTACCATGTTAAACTCAGCCTTACGCTGTCTGGCCAGGGAATCTTCTGAGGAGATCACTTTATATATTGAAAGTTATGGTGGATCTATTGCGGCAGGTTTTAGTATTTATGATACAATCAAGTCGCTCAATTGTAATGTTGCAACTGTGGCTTGTGGTATGGCCGGAAGCATGGCCGCCTTTTTACTTAGTGCAGCCGGTACCAAAGGTAGGCGTTATGCTCAAGCAAATGCCGAAATTCTTATTCATCAACCTCTGGGTGGAGCAAGGGGGCAGGCTACTGATATCCGAATTCATGCTGAACATATTCTGCGTATAAGGGAAAAACTGAACAAGATTTTAGCTGAATCTAGCGGCCAACCAATCGAAAAAATTGATATAGATACTGAAAGAGATAATATTATGAATGCAGAAGCTGCCCTAGCTTATGGTTTGATTGACATAATCGGTGAACCGGCAAGTGAATATTAAGGAGGTATCCGAATGAATAAAGATAATATTATTCAGCCAATCGGCCTAAAAACTGCCTGCACCGAAATACAGCGGGTATGCGCTAAGTCACATCTATATAAATACTGCTCATTAAAACCTAAGCATATGATTATCCCCTTAGCTGCCGGGGAAGGCCGTACCACATTTTTAGAATATATGGCGGATATGTATAGGCATCATAGAATTTTAAATTTCTATAGTGGTGGTGATGATTTTATCGAGGTGAGTTTTGATGGCACATTGCAACAATTACAATTTACCTTTGCCGAAATTAATAGTGCAGCTATTTACACCAATAGTTACGAAAATATTATTGGCATGGATGTTTCAAATATCGCTTTACATTTAGATGAAATACAAGGACGAGAATTCCTTCATAATTGCCAAAGAATATGCGAACATGCCTGTGTGGTATTCTTTACAAACGCAACATTAACCAGGAATGAAGAGCGTTTATTGGCTAAATTAGAGGCTGATCTCAGTAATATAACTAGATTAAAAAGCGATCCTTACACTATTCAGGATTTAGCGGAAATAATAGAAAAAGCAATTAATGAGCGTGGTATTTATTTTCAAAAATCGAAAATAACCCAAAAACAAATAGTAAAATTACTGACATCTTATAATGTAAACTGTATAAAAGAAAGTGCAGTAATTATTGATGAGATTATTAGTAATATAGACTTTTCTGATAGGTTACTAAAAACAGATTGGCAAGCTGCTTGTAAATTAAAGCCGATTCTTGTCCATCAACAGCAGAAGGAGCATATCAAATGAGCGGTGAAAAATGGACCACAACAAGAGAAATTAAGAGGCGATTTATATTTACCGAAAGTAAAGAAAGCGGGGCAGGCCCCATCCTTCATGTGGAAAGTGGCAGAAAATATACTGATGATGGCGAATCTCATATCGCAGTAATTGGCAAAACCGGTAAAGGCAAGAGTCAAACCTGCAGTTTGCCATTTATTCGGGAAATTTTTAAGCATCGGGAAAGCGCAGTAATCTTAGATCCCAAAATGGAATGTTATTATAAAAATGCTTGTTGGATTCCCCATGACTATCAAGTCTTCTGTGTTGATTTTAGAAACCCCGGCAGCAGCCCTACTCAATGGAATCCACTAACAGCCCCTTATAGATTGTATAGTTCTGATTCTGGGTTTGAGCGAGATATTTCCAGCTCTATGTTAAGTGAATTGTGGGCCGGGGTTTATCCAACTTCGTCACATGCAGATCGTTTTTGGACGGATGCAGCAGTAGCTTATGCTAAAGGGCTAACCTATAGTATATTTGATAATCTCGAACAAGAGCAAATAAATCTCGAAACTATTTCGGCAATGATGGAACAAAGTGAAAAAAGGATTGGCATGCACCCCATTATCAAAAGTTATCATGAAGCTTTAAAAGATAACTCATTAGCTAAACGTAATCTAGCCACCTATGCCAGTGCTCCAAATGAAACCAGAGCATGTATTCATTCAACAGCCCTGACCGGAATTGAAGTTTTTAGTCGCAGTGCCGGCCTTATGAACATGCTGAGCAAAGATACTTTGAATATTTTAGATATGGATACTAAGCGCCCGTTCGCTCTATTCATTATTCTACCTGATGAAACTGATGTATATGATGCTTTAGCCGGGCTATTGGTATCTCAGCTATCGCAACATTTAATTAGAGTAGCTCAAGAATTAGGTGGTAAATTACCGATAAGAGTAAATATTATTCTTGAAGAGTTGGGCAGTGTGGGGCGAAGCATTCCTAATTTAGCCAATTTAATGGTGGCAGGACGCAGTCGCAATTTGCGCTTAATGCTGGTTTTGCAGTCAAATTCCCAGCTTATAGATGTATATGGCAAATCCAAGGCCGAAACTATTAATTCCTGCATTGGCATAACCATTGGCTTTTCAACAAATAGTTGGGATACCTTGGTTGAATGGTCGCGGTTTTGTGGCGAGAAGCATTATCGACTTGGCGGCAATGTCATAAAAGAGCCGTTAATAACTCCGGCTCAATTAGCAGCTATGCCCATCGGCACAGCTCTGATAATGGTTGATGGTAGATATAAGTTTATAACAAATCTGCCGCTATATGATGAAATGTATGATAATTCACAATGGCAGGCTCCACAATGCAATTCTGCAATAAGGCCGAATGACCTAGAATTATTTGATTTTATGAAACACTTAGAGCAGATAAAATCTACTGAAAAACAAAAGCCGGACCACCGTATTATCAGCAAGCAAACTGCTTTTCACCCTGAAGGGCATACCGATTTCAATCAATTAAGTGCCATGTTAGAGCATAACAGTTTCAGCTTTGCTGAAATACATGCTCATCTGGATGAAGCTCTTACCGATGCAGAGAAGAACGGGTAATTGAGGCGGGCGGAGGCAGTAGAGTCATCCGCTTATTTTTTAGCTTGTTTTGACTGCTTTTCCATTTTGGATTTTGTAGTTTTTTAAGTTGGAACCTGTAAACATATCCGTCATATCGGTAATCACAGATACATTCCAGCCACTTAAGTCACCTACTGTTGTTAGTTGGGAAGTGTAGAACATTCGACTCATATTAGTAACCTTCGCCACATCCCAATTGCTTAAGTTTCCTACTGTTGTTAGCTGAGAGTAGCAAAACATGTGATTCATATTTGTAACATTAGTCACATTCCAATTGTTTAAGTCGCCTACCATTGTCAGTTGCGAGCTTCTAAACATAGATCTCATATTAGTAACATTGCCCACATTCCATTTACTTAAGTCACCCACTGTTATTAGTTGAGAATTGCTGAACATTGAGCTCATATTATCAACATTATCGACATTCCAATTGCTTAAATCACCTACCGTTGTCAGTTGAGAATAGCTAAACATAGATCTCATATTAACAATATTAGCTATATTCCATTTACTTAAGTCTCCTACCGCTGTTAATTTAGCACCGCAAAACATTGAATGAATATTCGTAACCTTAGATATATCCCAGTTTGATAGATCAATCTCCTGAATGGTTGAGTCATAAAACATTCCCCTCATATCAATGACATTAGATACATTCCAACTGGATATATCAATCTTTTTAATAGTTGTTTCATAAAACATTCCCCTCATATTGATGACATTAGACGTATTCCAGCTGGATATATCCACCTCTTGCATAGTTGCTTTGTAAAACATGTAGCTCATGTCGACAACATTGGACGTATTCCAGCTTAACATGTCAATTTCTTGAATAGTTGCTTCATAAAACATAGCCTTCATATTGATGATCTGAGATATATTCCAGCTAGACACATTAATTTTTTGAATAGTTGCTTTGTAAAACATATAGCTTAAATCACGAATACCCATGCCTAAATCTATAGACTTCAAGTGTTTTGTTTCGGAAAAAGCACCACTAATATTATAGTCATATGCAAACCCATAAACAAAATCTGGGATTTGAACATGCTCTCTTTCAGAGCTATCATGGTATTTTGATATTCTAATATTTTGTTTAGAATCAAGTATAAAATCAAATATCCTTCCATTTTCAGCGATATAGTTATCAATTAGTTTATGCTGCTCTTTTTTAGTTTTTATATGTATGTCACCATTATACATAGAATTAGTTTTGATGATATTAATGATAATTGCAGCATTGTTTTCGCATAAGCTATTTTCAAAAATATTATCCAGAACAATATCTACACGAGGTTTCCAGTTTCTTATATCGCCAATATCCTTAATTTTAGAATAATAAAACATAGAATCTATATTCGTGATTTTAGCAATATCCCAATTAGAAATATTGCCGATATCCTTAATATTTGAGCAACTAAACATAGCGCTCAAATCAATTGCTGCTGAAATATCCCAGATCGACAAATCGCCAATATTAATAAATTTGCTAGCTGAAAACATATTGCTAAAAGATTTAACATGTGATGTTGTCCAAGCAGATAGGTCGCCTATGTATTTTAACTTGCTTACTGAAAATATATAGCTCATATCAGTAACCTTAGCTACATCCCAATTGCTTAAATTACCTACTGTTGTTAGTTGTGAATTTTCAAACATATGACTCATATTAGTAACATTATGCACATCCCACTTGCTTAAATCACCTATTGTTGCTAGTTGTGAATTCTCAAACATATGACTCATATTAGTAACATTATGCACATCCCACGTGCTTAAGTCGCCTATTGTTGTTAGTTGTGAATTGCTAAACATAGCGTTCATATTAATAACATTATACACACCCCATTGGCTTAAATCACCCACCGTTGTTAGTTGTGCATTGTTGTCAATAACGTTCTGAAAATGTACATTTATGGCGTTTAAATATTGTACATAAA
>CAYJPF010000134.1:0-6015 GCA_964372025.1 uncultured Peptococcaceae bacterium
CAATTTTTATCCAACTGTGGGCAAACATGTGGTCAAACCCCAATTTCCCCTCCAAAAAAGCACAAAAAAAAGACCAACTAAAAGCGACAACAACGCTTCTAGCAGGTCTTTTTCGCTGGTCGGAGCGACACGACTCGAACGTGCGGCCTCTACCACCCCAAGGTAGCGCTCTAGCCAAACTGAGCTACGCCCCGATAAATGCAACACTCAAATTATATACTATTTTTTAAGTTTTGTCAAGCATATTTTTAGTGTTTTATGAGCAAATTTACTAAAATCTACCTATTTTCAATCCCCCTCCCCTACAACATCCGATATACCATATTAATAATCATTAATGCCTATAGATGCATCTGCTACTTCTTACAACTTAAAAATTACACCCACAATCGCTCCAACCGCTATATAAAATGCTGGATGTTGCTTAAAAAACATGATCAATCCTAAAATTATTGCAAAAAAAATCAGGGCATGAGCATCTAATAGCCATTTTTGCCCTATTGCACCGCCAAATACCACTATAAATAGCAAATTTAAAGCCATTGCCAAAATTAGGCCGGCCACTGCCGGGCGTAGGCCGCTGAAGGCGGCTTTTACTTTATCATTTTGCCTAAAACGGCTTACAAAACGGCAAATTAGCCCTGCTATAATTAATGACGGCATAGCCAAAGCCAAGCTAGCCACCACACCGCCGCCCAGGCCTGCCACCTGAAACCCCACATAAGTTGCCATATTTATGCCCAGGGGGCCGGGGGTGGATTCGGCAATCGCTACCATATTTACCAAATCATAATTGCTAAACCAGCCGCTGCGTGCCGCTAAATCATATAAAAATGGCAAAGAGGCCAGCCCGCCACCTACTGCAAATAGGCCAATCTTAAAAAATTCCCATATCAATTGCCCGTAAATCATTGCTTACTCCTTATCTGCTTTAGGTTTTGCATATTTAGCATGCCACAAAACACCTGCTACCGCTGATGCTAAAATCAAATATATCGGGTTAAGGCTGCTAAATAAAGAAAGCAATAACAAAGCACTAAAAATTAATAGCGAAAACCTGCCTTTTATCGAAGTTTTAACTAATTTTAAGGCTGTATCCAAAATTAAAGCGGCAACCACTATTCTAATCCCGGCAAAAGCATGTGCTACCATTACTAAATCAAAAAAGCTGCTTAAAAGGGCAGCTATAATCAAAATTATGATAATCGAAGGAGTAATCACACCCAAACCTGCAGCTACCCCACCCATTATCCCACGCAGGGGATAGGCAATATACATGCCCATATTAATCGCAATTAAACCGGGTGTGGATTGAGCCAAGGCATAATAATCCAGTAAATCTTCCTCGCTCAACCACTTGCTTTGCTCTACAAAATCGCGCTTTAAAATCGGCAGCATTGCATAGCCACCGCCAAATGTTACCGCCCCGATTTTAGCAAAACTTAAAAAAATTCTTAATAATGAAACCCGCATTTTAAGCATAAGCCCACCTAGTCGATAATATCTGCCAGTAAGGTATCGATTGATTCATTAAAAACCAAATCGCAACGGCGATCATAAGCGGTGGCCGCCTTATTAATTAACACTTTATAGCGCCCCTTGAATTTTTCGATTAAAGATGCTGCCGGATAAACGGCCAAAGATGTGCCACCGATAATTAGCAAATCTGCCTTGGTAATGGCCTTTTGCGCCGATCGCAAAACTTCGTAAGGCAAGGCTTCTTCATATAAAACTATGTTTGGACGAATAATTGCCCCGCAATCGGCACAATGGGGCAAAGGTTTTTGGGCGATCATATAGGCTAAATCGTACTTTAATCCGCAGTTTAAGCAATAATTGCTAGCCGCCGAGCCATGCAATTCCCAAACATTTTTACTACCAGCCTGTTGATGTAAACCATCCACATTTTGAGTGATAACTGCCTTTAATTTGCCGGCAGCCTCTAAACGCGCCAAAGCATAGTGGGCAGCGTTTGGCCTGGCCTTTTCATAAACCAGATTATCAAAATAATACTGATAAAACTGCCGGGGATGCTCGTAAAAAAAGCTGGCCGACAGCATAGTTTCCGGCGGATAATCATAATTATTTGCCTGCTGATAAAGTCCATCGGCACTTCTAAAATCGGGGATGCCACTTGCTGTAGATACCCCTGCCCCACCAAAGAATACTATATTGCGGCTATCTGCTATCCAGGCTTTTAGCAGGTGTTTTTGCTCTGAATTTGTCATTTATTCCACTTCCTGTAATAATTTTTGCACATAATTTGGCAAGGCAAAAGAGGCTCGGTGAATATCGGTATTATAATAAAAAGTATCCAGCTTAAAGGCCTGCCAAGCATCTAAATCGGCATCTTGCAGCGGATCTAAGCTTTTGGAGGCAAAGCCAAAATACCAGTACCCCGAAGCATAAGTGGGTATATTAAAGCCATAAATCCTAGCAATAGGAAAGCTTAAGCGAATTTTAGCATGGGCTTTTTTTAATTCATAAGCATCCTCGGCATAAAAAGCACCCTCATGCTGGTTAATCAGGATGCCGTTAGCGCTTAAAATACGATTGCAATTCATATAAAAATCCTTGGTAAATAAGCCCTCACCCGGGCCGGTAGGGTCGGTGGAATCCACTATAATCAAATCATAGGCACTATCTTTTTGACTATCTACAAAGGATACGCCATCGCCAAAAATTAAATTAAGGCGTGGCTCATTATCAAAAATAGCGGCCGTTTGTGGCAAAAAACGGCTGCAAACTTGGCAAACTATTTGATCAATTTCTACCATATCGATGGCTTCTACCTGGGGGTATCTGGCAACCTCTCGCGCTGTACCACCATCGCCGCCGCCAATTATCAGCACCTTTTTAATCTGCGGATTAACCGCAAAAGCCGGATGGCAAATCATATCATGATAAATAAACTCGTCTTTTTCGGTTACCTGCACATAGCCGTCTAAAGTCATAAAAGTACCAAAAGTATCGTTTTTTAAGATTAGCAGCTTTTGATACGGGGTTTGCTCACGATGCAAAACTTCCGCCTCTAAAGATAGCTTAACATCCGGGGAATGATATTCGGAATACCATAAATCATTCGATTTCAAAATAACCCTCCTTAAATTTGGGCTACACTTTGCAACTAAACATCAACTTAATCCTACGCAAAAGACATGTATCTAAAATTCCAAAAAATCGTCCATATCCATATTGCGTCCATAAAAAATTTCGTCGCGTTCTTTATTTAATTTGGCTGTAATTTCTCTAATTTCTTCATCGGGCAAATCATCTTTAGAAAAATGGAATAAATATTCATCAATATCCTCGGTGCGCGATTTACATTTAGTATGAAAAGTATGCTCCTGATAAACATTAACATCGATCATCGCATATTTGCGCAAAATATCTTCTTCCAAATAATCCTGAATAGACATTAAATCATGATCTTTAAACAACTTTTTACCGGTTATATCCCTGGTAAAACCCCTTACCCGATAATCCATCGCCATAATATCGGCATCAAATTTATTGATTAAATAATTAAGCGCATTTAAAGGCGAAATTTGCCCGCAAGTGGAAATATCGATATCGGTGCGGAAGGTACATACCCCGCCATCGGGATGATATTCCGGATAAGTATGCACTGTTAAATGTGATTTATCCAAATGAGCCAAAATTGTTTCATTGCCGCTTAAAGTAGGCGGCAGCTTTTGATAATCGCCGCCTTCGCAAATTAAAATTGTGGCCGATGAGCCCTGCGGATCATAATCCTGCACCGCCACATTTAAAACATGCGCCCCGATAATATTGGTTACCTCGTACAAAATACGAGTTAAACGCTCTGCATTATATTGCTCATCAATATATTCTATATAAGCCTTGCGATCTTCTACCGATTTAGTATAGCTAATTTCGTACATATTAAAACTTAGGGTTTTGGTTAAATTATTAAAACCATGCAAAGCCATTTTGCGCTCGCGATTAGTTGCTGCCACTGCTTGTCCTCCTTAAATAAACAAAAATACATATAATAATTATAACATCAATTGCATAACATTTACAAGCTTTATTGCTTAATTTTTAGGCGCCGCCGCCTTTTTGGCCAAATTAAACCGCAAAGTGGTAGTAAATATAGATAAACCGCAAAAAATACCGCATCAAAGCCTACCCCCATCATGGCCAAAGGGGTGGCCGAGGCTACACTCCAAGGCAAAAGGCCGGAAATTACCAAAGCCGTATCACCAATATCTACCGCCAAATCCTCCGAGCTTAAACCATGATCTTGATAAACCTCATGCTCGAATTCATATAAAAGCATCATCGCCAAAGTTTGATTGCAAGTAAAAGCGCTTGTAGCAAAACCCGTAATTAATGTACCAATATAAACCGAAGTTTTTTTAGCCAGTTTGGCGGCCAGCTGATGAATAGGTCGTAAAATATCACTACCGGCAAAAATGCCCGAATAGGCCGAGGCCAGCAAGATAATTAGGCAAACCGGCAGCATATCCAGCAAGCCGCCGCCATTGATAATGGCAGCTAAATCGGGGTTATCTGCCAAATTATAGCCCCAGAACAAATCATAGCTTAATTTGGCAAAGCTAAGCCCTTGGCTAAAAATAGCAATTATTATTGCCAAAAATACGCTAATTGCCATCGAAATTACCACTTTAACCCTAAAAATAGCCAAAATCAAGATAATCGCCGCCGGCATAACCGCCAGCCAAGATAGATTAAAGGCCTGGCTAAAGCTAGCCTGCATGGGGGCAACATCAATATTAAGCGGCTGCGTTAAGGAAAGCAGGGTAAAAATAAGCAAAGAGAGCATAAAAGGGATAAAACCGCTGCGATGCAGATTATGCAGATTTGTATAAATATTCGTTTTAGTCATCATGGCAATTAGGTTTACCGTTGATGATAAAGGCGAGGCACGATCGCCAAAATAGCAACCACTAAGCACAGCGCCGCCTACAATAGCTAAGTTAGCATCGGCTGCCTTGGCCAAAACCACCAGCACCAGCCCCATAGTGCCCGCTGTGCCAAATGATGTACCCAAAACAAAGGATATAGCGGTGCAAAGCAAAAAACAAAGCGGCAAAAATAGCCAAGGATGCAATAAACCGGTTGCATAATATACACAAAAACCAACCGTCCCGGAGGCTCGCCAGGCAGCGGTAAGTAGGCCGATTAATACAAAAATTAAAGTAATAGTATATGCTTTTTTTACGCCATCCCAGGCAAAGGCACTAATGCTTTTTAAAGAAAAGCCCTGCTTAAAGGCAACCCAACCAAAGGCCAATAAACCAAGCGCTAAAGCAAATAAAACCGAAAATCCTAAGCTAAGGCTTAAGATTAAAGATAAAACCAAAACAATAAATGCCCCCCATAAGGCCATTAACTCATCTCCATTTTTTTATATGTATGCTTTAAATTATACTTAAATTATCGCTAATTGTAAAGAACTATTATTTTAGCTTGATAATTGCCATTGCTAGCTACCCTGGCCAAACCGATATAATCCGAACCAAAGTAAAATACCCTAAAAGGCTAGCAATCGAAGATAAGATAAGATATCAAAAGCAACTAGCGAATAGAAAAACTTATTAAACTAGCAAATGTAGTTGGAGCGGTATTTTTAATTTTCCAGGTGGGGCGGTTTTTGCCCCGTCTGGGAAATTAAAAATAAAGGCCGTAATGTTTGAGGAGCAATAGCCACCAGGGATACGAGCTTCACACGGTTTTGCCCAAAATACAGCGGCATCTAGCGGCGCAGCTACCACTTCCCATAGCGCTGCTATGAAAAGCGGTATCTGCCCCACTATCTATCCACTGTATTTAGCGCAAAACTGCTGCGCATTTTTAAGATAATGCGCAAAAGCAACCCTGTTAGCCAAAGCTAGCAAAATGATTAATAATATCTTTAATATTCACTGGTCGGCATTATCTTAAAAACGTATGAATTCGCATCCCTGGTGGCTAGCGACGAGTTATACGGCCTTAGCGCAGACGAGTCCACATTACAGCGCCGGGTCC
>CAYJPF010000135.1:0-5892 GCA_964372025.1 uncultured Peptococcaceae bacterium
TCAAAGAACATCAAGGGGCTGAAATTTATCCCCTTAATATATAGCTACAACTCCGAAAGCCCGAAACGAAAGCTAATTTAAAAATATTTTTATAAAATCAACAAACTCTTTTTTGTATTTGCGCATGGTAACTTCCGATACTCCATACTTGGCGGCCATGCTTTTAGTGCAGCTCCTGCCCTGTTTGGCTAAGTAAATATCAAGCAATTCTTCTGCCCAAGGCTGCCATTTTTTTAATGCGCTACGCAAATCGGCCATTAAAGTTTGTTGAATCATTTCATTCTCCGAGCTGAAATGTGCGGCCAAACAATCATGCAATGGATGGAGCATTTTGTTATGCGACAGGGCATCAAGCGATAAAAATTTATATTCTTGAGCTTTTGCCTGATTGCGCAATCGCATGGTGTTTTGGCTATTCCACTGCCGATATTTTGCTAAGGAAACCTCAATAAACAAAATATCCGGCTCATCTTCTAAAATGGCCACTTCTTTGATGAAAAAGCGTCTTTGGGCTAGAGGGAGGGTTTTATTGTGGCGAAGTATTGCTATCCATTCCTTTTTGCTGATGATATGTAATGCTTTAGCTCCTGTTTTATCAGTTTTATATGCTAAATAAGTAATCATTGGCTTATCTCCGTTTCTGAATTTTTTGTGGGATAAAAAATGTCAGAAACGGCGGGTGGCGAGCGGCAACCAAAGCCAAATTGCCGAAAATTCATATAAAAAACCCTTCCCGCTACAAGGCGCGGAAAGGGCTAAGGTAACTTTTTTGCTTTTCCGTTACCCCATAAACAGAATTTAAATTCAAACTCTGTTTATGGCTGAAAAGTGATAATCAATAATTGCCTGCTAGTTAGTTTAGAGTTTGTATACTGACTATACATTATTGATTGTAAAAAATTTGTTGCAATGGGTCGAAGTTTTTTGTTTTTTTATTGCTTAACAAGTATTTTAAAATAAATGCGATTATTTTAATTTAAAACAAAGATTATTGTTATTTGATCTTCCTATAATACAAATTCCCATTGTATTATAGCATCAACTATAATATAATATAGTATAGTTAGTAGGGCGGTTGATTATTTGCTTTATATAGAGTTAAAGCATTAAAGATAGGTGAGATAATACATGAGCGACAATTTACGAGTTTTTAATTGCAATATGGAGCTGACCTTGGATATTATAGGTGGTAAATGGAAGCCACTGATTATTTTTCATGTCGGAAATCAAGGTATAGTAAGATATGGCGAGCTAAAACGCTTAATTCCCGATATTAGTGAGCGAGTGCTATCTCGTGAACTTAGAGAGCTTGAAGCCGCAAAAATCATTCATCGAGAAGAGTTTAAAGAAAAAGTTTTGCGGGTGGAGTATTCTTTAACAGATGTAGGTAATGATGTTTTACCTGTATTAAACGCCCTAACCGAATGGGGCAATAAATATAATAAACAATTTGCTTATGCAAAAGTAATTTGTGAAGGAGAGTAAACTACGGACAAATTTACCCGTATGGACATAAATATCCATAATTGAACTTTTGAATTTTAATGATTATAATAAGACTATCAGTTGCAGATAATATTATAAATTAAATTTTGGAGGAATAATTATGGATATTTTAGATGCTTTAAAAACACGCTATTCGGCAAAGGAGTTTGACGCTGCACAAAAATTAAGTGAAGATCAAATTGTTCAACTTGAAGATTTATTAAGGCTTTCACCTTCTTCAACAAATATTCAGCCTTGGCATTTTATCATTGCCACCACCGATGAAGGCAAAAAAAGAATTGCCAAAGGCGCGCAAGGATTTTTCTCCTTTAATGAAGCAAAGGTTTTGGATGCAAGTGCTGTGGTGATTTTTGCTTCTAAAACAGATTTGAGCGAAGAATACCTCAACCATGTTTCCGATAAAGAAGATGCCGACGGTAGATTTCCGCAAGCTGAATTTAAGGCGCAAAATCATGGAACAAGAAGTATTTTTGCTTATATACATAAGCTTGATTATAAAGACTTTCAGCATTGGGCAGATAAGCAAGTTTATTTAAACTTAGGCAATTTTCTCTTAGGCGTAGCTGCTTTGGGGCTTGATTCAATAGCTATGGAAGGGCTTGACCTTAAAGTTTTGGATCAAGAATTCGGGCTGCGTGAAAAAGGATTTACTTCATCGGTAGTAGTTGCGGTGGGTTATCATCAAGAAAGTGATTTCAATAAAACCCTGCCTAAATCAAGGCTTTCCAAAGACGAAATCATCGAGAGGATTTAATTATGCACTATACCGGACCGATTTTCAGACCGCCTGTTGAAGCAATGCTCGGCACAAAATTATTGCAAGTTACGGTGGGGTGCGCTCATAATAAATGCAGATTTTGCACTATGTACCGTTCGGTAAACTTTTCTGTTGAGCCATTGTCACAAATTGAAGAAGATATTATCGAACTTCGAGCAACATATGCCCATATTGACAGAATTTTTCTTATCAATGGCGATGCCTTTGTGCTAAGCAGGGCAAAACTTAAAGCAATTTCCGATCTGATCATAAAGCATATTCACGAAGTAGCGGTTATTACGATGTATGCTTCTATAAATAATGTGAAGGATAAAAGTGATGAAGATTTAATGGCAATCAAGGATATGCGGATCAATGATTTATGGATGGGTACAGAAACAGGCAATGCGCAGGCTATCATTGATATTAATAAAGGCAATACCTTAGATGAAGCAAAAGAACAACTGTTACGGCTTAACAAATTCGGAATTCGTCATGATGATGGCTATATGCTGGGTATTATGGGGAATGGCAAAGGTATTGAAAATGATGTGGATACCGCGAATTTTATTAATCAAACTAAGCCGAGCATTATCTGGTTTGGTACGCTTGGGCTTTTTGAGGGTAGCGAAATGCACAGCGATATGTTAAACGGCAAGTTTATTCCCGCCACAGAACTGGAAATTTTAGAGGAAGAAATAAAGATTTTAGAACTAATTGATTTGGAAAATGTGCCGTTTTATGGCATACATCCAACAAATTCCAGCAGTATCAGCGGCGTTTTACCAAGGGATAAAAACAAAATGATTGCTCAATTAAAGCATTATATTGCCACTGCCGATAAAGAATTTTTAAACAGTGCCAAAGAACGCAAAACACTTTAGGAGGAAATTATGCAGTTTATAGCAAGAGATATTGACCACATCAATTTAACTGTTCCCAATATAGAAAAAGCGCTGGAATTTTATACCGGCAGCTTGGGATTTACAGTGCAGGATAGATACAAAAACGGTGGCATGGAGTTTGTTTTTATTACAAATGGGAAAATAGTTTATGAACTTATGGAAAATCCTCTGCTAAAAACAGCAACCATAGACCATATTGCTTATGTATCGGAAGATATTGAAAAAGATTTCCAACACTTTAAAGAGCAGGATAGCAGTTTGCTACTGGGAGAAATAGGCTATGTCGATTTTCTGTTTGAAAATGGTGTTTACTATTTCTTTATCAAAGGTGCCGGCAATGAAAAAGTAGAGTTTTGTCAAAAGAAAGGATAAATTTATGAATGCAATTTTTACAAGGCGCAGTGTAAGAACTTTTTTGGCCAAAGAAGTAGAGCAAGAAAAGATCGAAAAGCTTTTAAGAGCCGCTATGCAAGCACCGTCAGCCGCCAATCAAAGGCCTTGGGAATTTATGGTTATACGAGGAAAAGAGAATTTATTGACCCTTTCCCAATATAATCCATATGCCTCTTGCCTTAAAAATGCCGATCTTGGGATTATTGTGCTCGGCAACCAAGAACGCCTGATTTTCCCTGAATATTGGCAACAAGATTTGGCTGCGGCAACGCAAAATATTCTTTTGGAGGCTACGGAGCTTGAGCTTGGTACGGTATGGTTTGGAACTGCACCGGATCAGGAGAGAATGGCCTATATTCAAAAGTTATATAATTTGAGCGATAATTTATTGCCATACAGTGTAATTGCTGTTGGTTATCCGAAAGATAGTAATGCCAATGCTTTTATAGATAGATTTGAAGAAAATAGAGTGCATTATATTTCATAAACATTATTTTTAGGGCTGTTGAAAATTTATTTCAACAGCCCTAAAATTATATTTTGTCTTATAGTTTTTTATCATCCGCCAAGTGTCAAAACTGCCTTGTGAGGGCATACTTCAAAACAATTCCCACAATGCAGGCAGTTGTTTTGATTTATCACAGCTTTACCGGCTTCATTTCTATACAGTTTTGCGGGCATATGTTTTGACATATACCGCAAAAGATGCATTTTTCTGTGGTTTTTTCTTCCTCACCCGATTGTGGCTCGTCTATAATTGCAATAGGGCTTGTTTTGGCAATAATATTAATAGTTTTACGGCTACGGAAGCTATCAAGTTTTATATAAATTCTTCGAGCATCTTTGCCCTTGGCATTAAAAGCTTGTGAATTGATTATCATCATATCATTAATCCCGATATCACTTAAGCCACCCAATTCATTCCCATCATAGCTTGATCTACAATATGATAAAACACTACATCAGCTTTGTTTGCAAAGATTTCTCTATCATAACTTTCAGGCAAGTGCTCATTTAATATTGCCATGATTTCTTTTCTTACTTTTTCTTTTGGTTGTTCATCCTTTTCCCAACCTACTACAAAAAGTTCATCTTTTTTCGCTTTTAAAGTCTGATACAGTTCACTTGCGGCAAGTTTAACTCGCTTTAACTCTTCTTTTGTTAATTTTTCTTTTTGGAGCAAGTCAAAGAGTTCCAATTCTTCTTCGCTCAGTTCTTCTTTGATGTGCCTATTTTCTTCCTCTTTTAATTCACGCATAAATTCTAATAGCTTTTTATAAAATTCATCATTATATGCGCCACCAGAATTATATTCATCTATGATATTTCTAAATCTTTCAGCAAAGCTAACTCTTGAAATATTTTTCTTAATCATTTGAGCTAATTTTTTGTCGATATATTCTCTCAAATTAGATATTTCTAAGTTTTTGTGTTTTGATCTATGCAACTGTTCCTTTAATTTTTCAATATCAATTTTAGATAAGTCAATAGGTTCTGCCGTAGCTATAACCGGCATTGTTTCGTTGGCGTTATCCGCACCGGAAGGTATCGTTTCCTCTGCTACAATACTTTGATTTAATAACTCGCTAATTCTATATTTTGCAGACTCAATTTTTTCTGGCCTAATTTTTCCGTCAATAATCCCTTTTAGATATAGAATTATCTCTTTATCATCGGCTTCGAAATCCATTTTAAATATGTCGGGTCTTAATGACTCATAAAGATTTCCCACTGTACCAGCTAGCACTCTAAACTCATTTTTTACTTCATCATTTGATACAATAATGTCTGCAAAATCTTCAAAGTCGGATAGATTAGCAAACACATCATCTTTATTTTTTAACTTCGATAAATCAATTCCTTGTGCAAAACAAAATGTCTTTGTTAATTCAATTGCCTCTAATAATTGCTCATAGAGCTTGTCTATTTCTTTAACCGGTATATCTTCGCTATCATCTGTAGCATAATCAACCAAAGCTTTTTTAAGAGATTTAAAAACATCGAGATAACCTATAACGATACCATTTGATTTTTCTGGATATACTCTGTTTGCTCTGGCAATAGTTTGCATCAAGGTATGACCTTTCATTGGCTTATCTAAATACAGAGTTGAAACCGATGGTGCATCAAATCCTGTTAACCACATTGAGCATACAAAAACAAGACTTAATGGATGCTCAGGGTCTTTGAAATTATCTTCAATATCAAAACCATTCTCATCTACTGCATTTAATTTATCTCTATGTGGTTTAATTGTTAAATCTTCTTTTTGAAATTTTTCTTCTTCTTTATCTTCTTCACTAACAACAACTGCCATTTGAACTTTTCGCA
>CAYJPF010000136.1:0-5773 GCA_964372025.1 uncultured Peptococcaceae bacterium
AAAAAGCAAAAGCAAAAACTTTTAGAATTTTTTGGGGCTGTCGCAGATTTGTGATAATTCCTTATACCATGCCCTAAAAACGCCCGGAACGACCTCCTCTGCTGCCACCATAACCCCTGCTGCTACCACCAGATCTACCACCGCCGGAACTACCCTTGCCCGAAGACCGCGGCGAATATGTTTTGGTTTCGGTAGTATTCAAATATGTATCCTCTTTAGCAGTTAAATTTAATGTGCCCTCCACCACATACCCAGTAGCCTCAGTTTTGCTTATTGCCGTTTTCATTTTTCTTACCAAAATACCGTTAACAATCCCTTGCGCCATTAAAAAAGCCATAACCATAGAAGGAGCAACCATAAATAATAACACCGATTGCCAGGTTAAAGGATATGAATAAGGCTCGCCCGCTTTAGCCGCAATTATAAATTCCTCGGTATACTGCAAATATTGAGCAAAAGCATTATAATATTCCCCGCCAGAAAGCAAAGGCGCAATCTCCTCATCAATTAAATCAAGAGCAGCAACACTAAAAGCATCTTCGGCCAAATTCCTGGTAGAGCTGGCATAACCACGAGTATCAGGATCCATATTAAGGGCAAATACCACACCATCTCGCTTAGGATCTAATAAAGTATACTCATTACAATAAATCAATAACTCCTTATGATTTGGCACCGAATTCATGGTTAAAAAAGTAATGTCAAAATCATAAGTTTGCTTAAAATACTCGATGCTGCTAAATAATAATGCCTCCTCGGCAGAAGTCAAAAGATCAGCCGCATCAATCATCGGGTCAAAACCGTCAATCATTCCCCCCTCGCCGGTATAGCTTAAGGGCGTAGTCTGAATCCAAATGCCCGTTTGCTCAATCAATAAATCTTCGACATTATAAAGAAAATCCGCATATACAGTTTGATAAAAATAGTACCAATCCACATAATCTACAGCATAATCAATCGAAGCCATAGTAGTATCCAATAATTGCGAATTAATAATATCACTATAATTGCCATATCCCCACAAATCCCACTCAATACTGTCATCCTCAAGTAAACCAAAAATAATTGTTGCTCCACTTCCCTGCTGATTATTAGCCGCAAAAGTAATAATATAATCCCTATACTGATCATAATCTGCAAAATAACCGGCCGAAACCAAGTTTACAGTATAATCATAAGTATCCTTAATAGCAATTATATGACTTTCCAATGCAGCCAGCTCATCAGCCGGGATTAAGGCCATATCATCAAAAATAGTAGCCGCTTGGCTAGGCTCGGCCGCATTTGCCAAGTTAGGAAGGCAATATAAACTGCATGCTAATAATAAAATAACTAAAAAACTGAATTTTTTCATTTTAGGCCTTCCCTTCTAGGTAAAAATATTATATAAAAATAAATTAGAAAGAGCAAATACCAATAGATATACAGCAGCAAACAAAAGCTTTTTTTTGCGGTTATCAATAGGCAAATCGGCTGCTACCTTACCGGTTTGACCATTAATTGCAAACTTATACATTTTATCCTCGTACTTAGTATTTAAAATCCATACCGGCAACAATGCATAATTAACCTTGCGATCAGTCATAGCAACTGATTTGCTGGTAACGCTTACTTTACTATAGCCGGTAACCGTTTTTTTGAATAGCTCGGCCACCGAATTAGCAATCCTTTTTTCGGCCTTTTGGGCGCTAATATTTACATCCACATCAAATTTATCAGCAAAATAACCGGCCATATAAGTACTGGAAAAATCCTTTAACTCATCATAATTATAAGGCTCTAAACCATCCATATAATTATCATCCATTTTAACTGATGCATCAACAGGCACCTTAGCAAAATACGAGCTGCCCGAGCGCAAAACCGAATAAAATTTAGTAGTGGTATAAACATAATCCCCTTTACGGCGATTATTTACCGTTGCTGCATTAAAAGTGATATCGCCACTACCCTCGGCCGAAAATAGCCAAAAAGGCACATATATGCCTGTGATTTTAGCAATGCGATTTTTATCTTTAAAGGCCGAAGGCAATAAAAATTTGTTGCGATAGAATTGCTTAAGCCTTTTTTCGGCCTCGGCCTTATCAATCTTAAACGGTATAATTAAATCCGGCTTTAACATGCCGGTTATATTATTGCTTAAAAGTAATGGGCTGCCACAATACATGCATTCGGTAGCTGCAGTATTATGATCGGCAATAATTTCGGCAGCACATGATGTGCAACAATAACTGATATCAACATTTATCTGCTCACCATTTTTTACAATCCCCTCCAAATTCCAGTCAATCGCAGTTGCTTGGCTATCATCAAGCTCATCATGCTGTTTATCAAAATAATCATCTTCGTATTGGCTATTGCAGTGCTCGCATAAAATCTTCTGCTCATTAGCATCAAAGCGCAGCGGCCCACCGCAGGCCGGGCATTCGTATTCCAAAATGTGCTTGGCCATTAAATAAGCTCCCTTCGTATATAATATCATTGTGTTTTGTTCTATATATTATATATTATGCAACATAAAATTACTACCTACTTTTATGCAGTTTTTATAAATTACAACAATAAGTTAATTTGCCCAATAATTAGCTAAAATAGCTAATGGATCGCCCAAATCAAGTGGCTTTTTTAGGCTAATATAATTATGATGATTAGCCACTACTTGGCTTACTTGGCAGCTAGGCATTGCTAGCAAATCAGCTAAACTAAGCATCCGACCGGCCAAACCCAAATCTTGGCCAAAGTTTGCGCCTTTATTGCTATAATAAATCGGCAAAAGCGGTATACCCTGACTAAGAGCAATAATCATCGCATGAAAGCGAATACTAATAATGCGGCGGCATTGATTAATACCTTTGATAATTTGCAGCTGATTTGTACTTTGATGGCAGATTATATCAATCATTGGCTGATGCTGCGCTTTAAGCTTTATTAATTCGGCCAGCTGCAAATCCGAATTGGGGCTGCAACTTAAAGCCAACAGAGCCAGCTTTTGCTGATTTTGCTCGATATAATCATCGGCCAGCTTAGCAAAAAAGCTGCTATATTGATTAGTTTGCTCACTATCTTTAGCTGCCAAAACAGCAATACCTAAGCCGTAGCATGGGGCTTGCTTTGGGATATTGCTAAAACTTTGCCAAAGCAAATCAGCAGCCAAATGGGCTTTATGATTAATAATCTTATGCGCATATTTATAAGATGCCCGATCGCGAGCAATTAGCAAATCGGCGCAGGCAATTTCGCTTTTAACGGCGTTTTCGGTATAGTTATTGATAAATGGCCCGATATTGCAGCCGATAATCAGATATTTTAGCCCTTGTGTGGCCAAGCTTTTTAAGGCCGCAATATTACGGCTGCGATAAAAAACACCCTCATTACGCGAGCCTTGCAGTACCGAACCACCCAGCAAAACTATATAGTCAAAAAAATGGCAAGGATAAGCATTTTCGATTTGATATAATTCAATGCTAATTAATTTGCCATTAGGATAATCAGCCAATAATTGATGATAAAATGCTTGTTTTTCTTCGCAACAATAAATATAAAAATCAATAGCCGGAAAAGAGGCTAAAAGCCTAATTAGCATTAAATCATCACCAAAATTTTGGTCAAGAAAAGCCTTAACATATACTTTAAGCAATTAACTTACCCCAATTTTAAATTATGATTTATTTACTATAGTATTAAAAATCCGGCCAATTGATAACAAAATTTAGGTATAAAAAAATATATATTTTGGCACAATAATCAAAAATAATTAGCTATTGTTGACATCAATTATCAACATCAACTAACAGAGGTGGCTTATGCAAGCTTGGGCTTTTTTGATTATTGCGGCTTTAGCCGGGGTTTTAATGGCCTTACAAGGGGCAATAAACGGTGCTTTAAGCAAGATAATTGGCACATTAGAAGGCAGTTTTTTGCTGCATGTTGTGGGTTTAACCATTGTGGCCTTATTATTATTTGTTTTTGGTTTGGGCGATGGATCTTTAAATAAAATGCCGCAAGCGCCCTGGTATTTGTATTTGGGTGGGGTTTTAAATGTATTGATTATTTATGGGGTAATGGTGGCTATTGCTAAAAGCGGCGCCGGAAATGCCACAACCGCCATTATTTGCGGCCAATTAACATTTGCCTTAATTATTGATAGTTTTGGTTTATTTGGCTTAGAAAAAATCCCATTTAGCTGGCTAAAGGCCGGCGGATTGGTTTTAATGGGCATAGCAGCACGTTTAATTTTAGCCAAGCCTGGTTAACAAATTATAAAAAAACACAAAATAATCTAATTTTTTTTTGCATTTTTTCCTATTATATGATAAAATATAATTGTATAGTGAATTCAGTATATAAAGGGGATGTATATGTTATCCAAGTTTAAGTCTTGGCTATTAAATGCGCCAATTGGCAAAAAGTTTTTGCCAATCCAAATTATCATTTATAGTTTAGTGCTATTAATTACAATCAATACTATTACAGCGGTAGTTACGGTTAATAATAGCAGTAGGCTTATTATCGACGAAAATGTACTCGACCGCGAGGCCTTAAGCCAAATCGTGCGTACGATGTATGTTTGTCGTGTTTTGGGGCGTGATATATTATTACAAGATGATATTATGGAGCGGCAACTACTTTATATTGATTATATCTATGCCTTTAACAATTTAGATGACCAAATGAGCGAGTATGCCCAAAATTTAAGCGGTGCTAAATATGATCAATTTATGGCCATTATCGCCGAAAAGGAAATTTATAAAGATAGTATGCTGCTTTCGGCCGAAATTAAAATGACTACCGACGATTTTGATGCAGCTTTAGAGGCCTTAACCAGCGTAACCCCTATTGCTAATGATTTTTTTGGCAGCATAGATAGTTTTATGGCCGAGGAAGAAGCCTTGATGGAGGCTGCCTTAAACGCCAATGATACCATGGTTAGCCGCACTTTATTGCTGGTAATTATTGCTAATATTGTGGTACTTATTTTGCTAATTGTGATAGTAAGAATTTATATTAGAGCGATGAGTTTTAGCCTAATATCTTTAGAGCAATCGGTATCGGCTATTGCGGCTACCGGCAATATGCGTATTGATATCCCTGCTCATTTATTTACCAAAGACGAAATTGGCCAAATTGCCGTTGTTGTTGATCAGTTAAAAACCATGCTTTTAGAAAATTCCTATACAGATGTTTTAACCGGCGGCTTAAATGCTACAGCCTATCATGAGCAGTTAAAAGAGATTTTTGCCAATAAAAATGCTACTAAGTTCTGGTGTATAATTTCGGACATGAACAATTTAAAGTTGATTAATGATCATTTGGGCCATATTGAAGGCGATAATGCTATTCGTACTTCTTATGCGGTATTGGATGAGCAATTTAAGGAGTTTGGCAAAACATTTAGGGTAGGCGGCGATGAATTTGTATCTTTGCTGTTTAATTGTGACGAAGCAACTATAACCAGCCGTTTAGTTTTGGTAAGTGATAGGATTAAATCCTTAAACACCAATGATCAGTATCAATTTTCCTTGGCTTGCGGATATAGTCAATTTAGCGGTTCTACACGCAGCGATTTTGACGATTTCTTCAAAGTAGTAGATAAGCAGATGTATAAACATAAAACCGAATCCAAACAAGCGCGCTTAAATGCCAGGGTAGTACCCGAGCAAAACTCAAAGTCATAAAAATGTTTATAAAAAGGTTCTATCGCAAACCTAGAGCAACCCAAAAATTTCTAAAAGTTTTTGCTTTTGCTTTTTTCAAAAAGCAAAGGTCTTAATCT
>CAYJPF010000137.1:0-4628 GCA_964372025.1 uncultured Peptococcaceae bacterium
GTCGTTGCGTGACAGCATGGCGACGCGTATCTCAAACACTGAGAGGCCGTGCCTATCCCTTGCCCTGTTACAGGTTGACAAGACGCCTTTGGAGCTTCTCAAAGAACAGGCAACGCAATTTGCGACAAGCACCGCTCTATGGCAGCTCTCACCATTGCTGCAAAGCATACCTTGCCTTCAAAAAAGAAAGACCGTTACGCCCCCTCAAACTCTCGCAAAACTTACAGCAACACCGAAAGCGTTGCAATATTTGAAAGAACAGGGACGCATCTTGACAGAATACAATGCACTGGAGTGGTTGTCAGAGTATTTGCAAACACTTGCACTGCCTTTGCGCATCCGTCCTGCCACACTGCAAACACTTGAGGCTCGCCCTGACATATTGCAAGCGATGCAAGACTCAGCAATAGACGTGAGTGAATACGACGCCCTGTATACGATTTGGCAAGAACTTTATCAGCAAGTAGAGCGACACAAAGCACTGAAAATACAGAGAGAAGAGGCACAGCGGCATAGCGAACGAAACGTCCTTTTTCAATTGCCTTTCCTCAAAGTCACCGACGATTTCTGCATCGAATGCGAGAATATGGTAAACGGCCTTTTAGAGAAGGCGCGAAGAAATCAACATGATGGCATAAATACGCACAAAGCCCCTCAAACAATAGAAGCAAGGCGCGATGCCACGTATGATGACACAGCTCATACACCCGATGAAATATCGTATATGCGGGTGTAAAATGTAAAAGCGTCTTGCCTCACTCATCCTCTAAACAAAACATTTCAAAGGGGGCGATAGGCTCAAGGTGTGTTGTGCGGCCAGATTTACGCAATGTCCCCGTAAATTCAACAGGCATGTTGTCCCTATGCGCGTCTATAGCACGAGCATATTCAGCGCCATGTAAGTGAATGATAATATTCCGCGGACGCGTAGACATATCTTGTACCGTGATATGACCCAATTCTTGCGGAGCATCTGAACTCAGCTTTGTAATGAAGCCCCTCACAGTTTGCTCGTGCTCCGGTTCGCGACTCTTAATCTTTTGAGATGCCTCACGAATGAGAGGGATATAGTCTTTATCGACATGTATGTGAGCCGATGTGCGTTGATGCGTGCGATTGCCCGAGTAGGTGATACCGACTTCGATAAAGTCCGGCGAGAGGTGGGTGTACATATTTGCCACGGCATCGCAAAGATTTGTGCTCAGTCCATGGGAGGCAGCATCCATAAAATGCTGCAACTCTTTGTCTATCATGCTTTTCTGTGCCGCATGATTTAAGGCCACAAGACCCGATTCAAGTGTTGGAATAACGCGCCGTTCATAGTTTTGCATATCATGTTCTTCCTCCGGTTCTTCAGAAGAAACATGTTGCACGTCAAGTTCAGGACTGACGGGAGAGAGCAACGTTAAAATAAAGCTGCCCTGCTCAGTTTTTCCAAAGCGCACAGCTTCCATAAAACGCTCGGCATCTTGTGGTTTCCTTCCGGCATAATGAATTTTTTGTGTCGCGGCAGAACATGCGGCGGCAAACAGCATTTCCTTCGTTGCAGCAATGAAATCGAGGCTTTTGAGAAGGCACAGCGTACCATGCTTTGTGTCATCGGACGCATTACGCACGCGGATAACATCATAGGCGACATGCTGTATGTCATGTAAGACAGCCCATTGCGAGCGACCTTCAACGTTTTCGATTTGTTGCAGCATTTGAGAAATACGTAAGACATAGTCCGCATAACGACTTGAAAACGGGATCAAAAGCTCCTCGTCTTTATACTGCCACACCATAGCTTTTTCAGCAAAGTCAGTGACTTTGACTGCGCCCTTACTCATAATATACGTAATCACGTCCGCTATGGCAATACCTTGCAACATCTCTTTGTCTGTTATGCCTGTTTTCATAATGCTTGCCCATTGGCGACCTTGTGCATGGCCGTTTTGAGAAATTCAACTGAAAATATATTTTCCTTTGGAATACGTACCGTCACCGTAGATGTATTGTCAGTTTCTGCCACGTCAAATAATGAATACCAATACGCACAATGGCGTAAAATCAATTCATGCTCATTTTGTATCGTCCAGTCATCGCAATCTTGAGGGACGCATACAACGACAAGGAGCCGCGGCACAATCACATCAGCACGCAAATCGTTAAAATTTTTGAGTGCTAAAGCAAAGGCAATGTCGTGTTTGTCTCGAAGACAGGACGCTGTACATTTGAGCTGGATGTCAATTTGAGCGCGTGTGCGCACACACCCTCGCAAGTCTTTTGCCATAAGGAGCACATCAATACTGTCATCGTCAATGTCCGGTCGTGCCATATTGCATCCGACTTGCGCTGCGACTGCGGACACATAAGCTCTACTGAACTGTTCCTTTTGTATGTTTAGTTCCACGCGGTCTCTCCATTGTGTGATTTTGTACCCCGCCGTTTCACTTCGCCCCATATTGCTTGAGCAGTTCTACGACACCGTGATGGGGATTTTCAGGAGCAAATGACAGGGCAGTGAATCCGCCTGGGTCTTTGTAGTTCGGATTGGCACCGTGCTTCAAAAGGATTTCTACAATTTCCTTGGGCTGTGTGAGTACAGCAATAATGAGGGGCGTGGCACCATCAGGCCTTACGGCATTTACATCAGCTCTATTATTCAACAAGACTTGTATCGCCGCAGTGTAGCCTTCACGGACAGCCGCTATAAGAGGCGTCCACCCCTCGTCATTTCGTGCATGAATATCGGCGCGATTGTCAAGGAGGACTTGTATGGCTTGGGCATGACCATATTGTGCAGCATACATTAAAGCTGTTCTGCCCTCATCATTTCGTGCGTGAATATCTGCACGATTCTCGAGCAGCACTTGTATAGCTTGAATGTGTCCTTGGGCAGCAGCCCACATCAAAGCCGTTTGCCCGTCCTTACCTCGTGCATGAATATCCGCACGATTGTTAAGCAGCACTTGTATGGCGTGGGCGTGACCTTTGGCAGCAGCCCACATCAAAACCGTCCATCCATTTTTATCGCGCGCATGAATATCCGCCCCATTGTCAAGCAACACTTGTATGGCTTGGGCATGATTACCGAGAGCAGCCCGTATCAAAGCCGTCCATCCACCTTTATCTCGTGCGTGTATATCCGCACGATTGTCAAGTAGCACTTGTATGGCTTGGGTATGACCATAACGGGCAGCCCATATCAAAGCCGTCCATCCGTCTTTATCTCGTGCATGAATATCGGCGCGATTGTCAAGGAGGACTTGTATGGCTTGGGCATGACCATATTGTGCGGCAAACATCAAAGTCGTCTCGCCATTCTCAGCCTGCGTGTGAAGATCCGCCCCATGCTGTAAGAGCATGTGGATAGATTCAATATGCCCATTGAGTGCAGCGACCATGAGAGGCGTAAGACCATATTTACCCCGTGCATTCACATCCGCTTTATTTCTCAGCAAATATTCAATGAGCGGAGCATTGCCTACTTTTGCGGCGTCGTGCAATTCGTCGCACAGAGCGTTATAAGGGAAGAGGCACACGAGGCAAAATGTCATAATAAGCAATATATGGCGCATGATAATTGCTCCTTTTGATATGGGCAGACAGCCCCAAGGTGAAAATATTTGGAATACGTACTATCTGATGTTATGCATACATAGCGTGTGGCATGGTCTCCATAACATTGCACACCTTCGCTTTCGCTGCACAATCCGTGAATTATTTCGCCCCATATTGCTTGAGCAAGGCCACAACGCCTTGATGAGGATTTTCATAAGCCAACGACAGGGCAGTGTACCCATCGGAATGTCTATAGTTTGGATTGGCGCCATACTTTAAAAGGAGCTCAACAATTTCTTTGGGTTGCGTAGCTGCCGCAATCAGGAGGGGGATTGCGCCATTTGTACTTGTGGCCGTTACATCCGTATTATTTAGCAACACTTGGATAGTCTCAGTGTGACCTCCGCGGACAGCCCACATTAAAGCCGTCCATCCATCTTTATCTCGTGCGTGTATATCCGCCCCATTGTCAAGGAGCACCTGTAGGGGGATAGTGCTTCCACTAGCTGCAGCAAACATTAAAGCAGTCACCCCTCCCTCAGTTTTTGCGTGAATATCTGTGCGATTATCAAGTAAAAATTGGACAACTTGCGCATAATTCTGGAGAAACCGGAACCCCCACAAGGGTGACTTTCTCCTCTCAATTCGTGCGTCACTATCCGCCCGGTTATCAAGAAGGACTTGCATAGCTTGGATATGTCCACTGGCGGCAGCAAGCATCAAGGATGTCACTCCACCATCATCTCGTGCGTGAATATCCGCACGATTGTTCAAGAGCAGTTCTATTGCAGAGTTATTACCGTTAAAAGCAGCAAACATCAAGGCTGTCCATCCATCTTTATCGCGCGCATGAATATCCGCACGATTATCGAGCAGCACTTGTATGGCTTGCACATAAACATCGAGGAGCGCAGCAAACATCAAAGCCGTCTGCCCGTCCTTATCTCGTGCGTGAATATCCGCCTTATTGTCAAGCAGTCGTTGTATAGCTTGGACGTGCCCTTTGGATGCAGCAAGCATCAAAGCCGTTTGCCCGTCCTTATCTCGTGCGTGAATATCCGCCTTATTGTCAAGCAGTCGTTGTA
>CAYJPF010000137.1:4728-5716 GCA_964372025.1 uncultured Peptococcaceae bacterium
GCATCAAAGCCGTTTGCCCGTCCTTATCTCGTGCGTGAATATCCGCCTTATTGTCGAGCAGCAACTGGATAGCTTCTGCATGACCACCACGGGCAGCCCACACCAAAGCCGTCCATCCATGCTTATCTCGTGCGTGAATGTCTGCGCCATTATCAAGTAGCATTTGTATGGCTTGGTCGTATCCTGTGTCTGCAGCACGCATCAAAGCCGTTTGCTCAGCGTCATCTCGTGCATGAATATCTGCACGATTATTGAGAAGCATTTGCATAACTTTGACACGTCCATTGTGAGCAGCAGTCATAAAAGCCGTACCGCCCCAGTTATCTTGTGCATGAATATCCGCCCCATTATCGAGTAGCACTTGTACAGCGTGGGTATGCCCGATCTGGGCAGCCCTCGTTAAAGGCGTCCACCCTAGCGTATCTCGTGCGTGGATATCCGCCCCATGTTGCAATAGTATATGGATACATTCAATGTATCCACTCACAGGGTGCAAAAAAATATAGACATTTCCTAGAAACCAAGCTACGGGCTTTCCATGAGAGAGAGCATAGAGAATTCGAAAATCCCCTTTCCACCTATCGAGGATTTAGAGCGAACGCCCCCCAGTGTTTTGCAATGGTTTGAAGCGCGCATTTTCGTGTTGGAAGAGAGGATTCGAGAGCTCGAAGAAAAACTCAATATGAATTCATCCAACTCTAGCCTACCTCCATCCACAGATTCGCCTTTCACGAAGGAAAACTCCCTTACAACAAAGAAGAAAAATAAGGAGAGAAAAAAACGTGCTGGGGCACGCCAGCAAATGCTTGATCCCACAGAGATACGGCATTGTATAGCAGTTTGATTTTTTGTAAGTCTTTTTAATAAAATTTTCATCTATAAATTTATATCCTTAGAATAAACATAGTTACTCAATGATAAGTTAAACTGCTATAAGCCAACGTTGTGCAAGTGCGGCGGTGTGGATTTTCTCCAATGCCAACAATAC
>CAYJPF010000138.1:0-5527 GCA_964372025.1 uncultured Peptococcaceae bacterium
ATTTGCGCAGCAAATAAAAATAGCAGCTTTCTTTCAATTTTATCAATTCGATTATACCTTTTTGTAGCGCATAATAGTTCTATCTAACCTGCATCACCCTCTTTTAGGGAATTGAAAGAAAAAGATCAAAAGATTAAAAGATTAAGACCTTTGCTTTTTGAAAAAAGCAAAAGCAAAAACTTTTGGAAAAGTTGGGGGCTGTCGCTCAATTGCGACAGCCCCCAACTTTTTTATTCCTTTTTTTAAAAAAACATAAATCTCTTAATTCAAAAACTCCATATTATTTAGCGGAAAAATCCTCAATACAGCCTTGCCGTCAATTTGCTCGGCTTCAATACTACCAATAGTATCATAACGGCTATCATAGCTGGCAGGGCGATTATCACCCATTACAAAATAATTACCCTCGGGGATAATCTGATCCACATCACCCTCGGTTTGTACATTCACTAAATAATCCTCGTCTAAAAGCTCGTCATCAATATAAACAACCCCGTTTTTAATCGAAATCCGCTCATTAGGTAGGCCAACTATCCTCTTTACCAAAAATTGAGTGCCACCATCACTTTCGGTTTCTACCAAAACAATATCGCCTCTTTGAGGTTCATTAAATAAATAGGATATTTTACTATTGATTAATTGATCATTTTCGTATAAAGTAGGTAGCATCGAAACACCCTCTACCACCACTACATTAAATACAAAACTGCGCAAGATTATCACCAAAGCCAAAGCCAGCAAAATCATCCGCCCATATTCCCAAACCTTGGTTTTACGCCAATTATAGGTATCAAATAAGGGCTTGCGCCTTTTAAGCGGCTCGCTGTCTTCTTCGTATAAACCGCTATTGATAGGCAAAGGCGGCAGCCCACTTTGCTCCGCGGCTTGGTCTAAGGCTTGGTCTAAGGCCTGATCCAAAGTTTGATCCGAGGGCATATCCTCGGCCAAAGGCAAGCTGATTTCCTCCATTGGCGCAACTAAAGGCGGTAAGGCCTGCTCATCAGCAGGTATTTGGCTAATATTAGCGCTATCTTCTGCCATATCAGACACGGCCGATTCCGCATCATGCGGCGCAGGGCTTTCGATAATGGGGCTACCCGCCAAATTGCCGCCACCCGGGCTTTCGCTTAAGCCGACATAATCATGACCGCCGGGGCTATCTAAAGCCAGCGAAGCCGTGCTAGCCTCGGAATTATCAAGGGGCTCAGGGTTTTGGCCAATATCGTCCATAGCCGGCGTAGTAAGCGTGCCTGCAGCAATAGTAGCCTGCTGATTAGGCGCTTGATCGCCAAATTGATTACCAATTTCCAGCCATTGTTGCTTGCGGCCTTGCAGCTTTTGCTTTAATTCCTGATACTCTTGATGCGCTAGGCGGGCATTTTGCTGCGCCATTTCCAAGTTTTCCTGGGCATGACGCACCTCGGAAAGCCAATTATCATATTCTTTTTTGATGCCGGCTAAACTATCGCGGCTGCTTAAGGCTATATTTTGCTTAGCAGCATACTCCATACGAGCCTGATTGGCCTTTTCGCGAGCCAAAATGGCTGCTTCCTGATCTACTGCCGATTGCTTGCTATTTTCGATAAATTTTTGCGAATAGCGGCTAACCGAACCCTTGGCATACTCCAAAGAGCTTAAAGCATGATTTACCGCCGCGGCATTAGCTTCCATAGCCGAAATTTGGGCTTGTAGGGCGGTTTCGGTAGCCAAAATGGCATTTTCGCCGGCATTGCGGCTTAAATTAACCAGGTGTTGGTTTAAATCGCCGCTTTGCTTCATATCAAATAATAAATCGGCGGCCAAATCATTGGCATTATCGGCAGCTTCCAAAGTAAGACGCGCCTGGGTTTCGGCCTCGGCGGCCAAGTCCAGCAGGCTGCGCACCGTAGCCGGTGCCGGCTCTTCCAGCATAGGGGGCGGGCTTAAATCATAATTTTGATTTGCCGCCGTACGATAGGCCTGCCCTTCGGCTAAAGAGGCCAAATCCATAATATTAGTATCATCTGCCCTAGTTTGTAAATCAGGGCTAACTAGCTTATCATCAGTCAAATATATCACCAACCTTAAGTTGTGTAAGGTACAATTAATTACCTAAAGATTATTATATCACTTTTTGTCAAAGATTAAAAGTGTTTATTTTGTTTTTTCGCAGGAAAAATTAAAATAAATACCGAAAATTATTAGATACTGTTGACATAAATTAAAGTAGGATGGCCAATATGAAAAAAATTACAATTTATACCGATGGCGCTTGTTCGGGCAATCCCGGGCCGGGCGGATATGGGGCAGTTTTGATTTATCAGGATAATTTTAAAGAATTAGCAGGCTATGAGCCGCAAACTACCAATCAAAGAATGGAATTATTAGCTGCTGCCGCGGCACTTGAAGCCTTAAAAGAGCCTTGCGAGGTGGTTTTATACAGCGATAGCGCCTATTTAGTTAATGCTTTTAATAATTATTGGCTTAATAATTGGCAAAAAAACGGCTGGCTAAATTCTAAAAAACAGCCGGTAGAAAATCAAGATTTATGGCAATTGCTGCTAACCCAAAGCCGCCGTCATCGCATTAATTGGCAAAAAGTTAAAGGCCATGCCGGCGATAAATATAATGAAATCTGCGATAAATTGGCCAGGCAAGCTATTGTCGATAATAAAAAATAATATCTAATTATTATTGCTTTACATGGCTTTAAATGGTATAATTACAGTTAATATTAAACATTATATATCACTTACCAATACAATAAGTTTGCAACGAGGTATTAATAATGAAGCATTATATTTTAAGCCGCTTAGCGATATTAATTGTTTTTTTATCCGTTTTATTGATGTTGGTAAGTGCTTTTTTGCAATTCCAATCTGCTACCGAAACTTTTATAACAACAGCTGATATGCAAATAGATCGCATGATTAATATCGTTAATGATAATAATCATAGCAATGATCAATTGCAAGAAGATTTAAAGACGGATTATTTGATTAGAGCTAAGGCTGCAGCCTATATGATTAATAATAATCCGCAGGTTATCCATGATTTGGATCAGCTAAATACTATAATTCAGCTATTACAAGTAGACGAAATTCATCTTTTTAATCCCGAAGGGACTATTTTTGCCGGCACCGTGCCCGAATATTATGGTTTTAGCGTGCATTCCGGCGAGCAAATTGGTTTTTTTGCGCCCATGCTTGATGATTATGATCTGGAAATGGCCCAAGATGTAACCCCCAATACCGCCGCCGCCAAGGAAATGCAATATGTGGCCGTTTGGGACGACACCAATAGCATGATAGTTCAGCTGGGTATCGAACCGATTAGGCTACTGGTAGCCCTGGCCGAAACCGAGCTTACTTACTTATTTTCGCGTCAGGCACCGGCAATTGGCAATATTATCTTGGCTATCGACCCTTTAACTAATACCATAATTAGCTCCACCGATAGCGATCTTAATAATAAGTCGATAAGCGAGCTGGGCTTATATAATAATATTACCAATAATATTACTAATAATATTGATTTAGTAACTGTAAATATTGCTGGCCAAGAAGGGCAGGCCATGTTTAAGCAAAGCAATGATTTGGTGATTGGCCTTATTTGCGATAATCAAACTATTTATCAATCTGCTGTGCAAAATACGCTTATTATTGTAATTTCCGGCATTGTGCTGGGGGCAATAATTATTGTGCTTTTATACTTTATGCTGGATAAAGTAGTATTGCGGGGTTTATACAAAATTAATTATAGCCTAAACCGCATAGCCGGCGGCGATTTAGAGCATCAAATGCAGGTAAGCGGCTTGCCGGAATTTGTAACCATGAGCAAAAATGTTAACCTAATGGTACAAAGCATCCTGGAGGTTAATGGCAAGTTTTCGACAATTTTCAGCCATGTAAATATACCGCTTGCCATGTACGAATGCCATGCCGAGCGGGTAGTAGTAACCAGTAAGATGTCCGAGATATTGGATTTAGATATCGAGCAAGAAGGCAAATTACTAAATCCTACTCAATTCTTGGCTAAAATCGAGCAAATTATGACCAAGCCTTATCAAAATGAGCAAGATGTATATATATTTGAGGGCAAAAATCAGTTAAAATATTTAAAAATTAAACTTTATAGGCAAGATATGAATAGCTGGGGCATAATTATCGATGTAACTGCCGATATTAATGAAAAGCAAAATATTATCTTCGAGCGTGATATCGACTTTTTAACCAATATTTATAATCGCCGTGCCTTTTTAGAGGAATTAGATCGCCTATTTAAAGACATAAATCAAATTAAAAATGCCGCTATGATTATGCTGGATTTGGACAATTTAAAATATGTAAATGATACCTGGGGCCATGCCACCGGCGATGCTTTTATCAGCCGTGCGGCGCAAGTATTAAGCGATTTTGATTTTCCTAATAAATTAACTGCACGCCTAAGCGGTGATGAATTTGTGATAATGCTTTATGGTGCAGACGATACCAATGCCCTGGAGCAGGCTATTTTACAATTAGCTGCCGATTATCAAAAGGCCTATATCAGCACCCCCGATCAGCAAAATCATCCGGTAACAATTTCGGCCGGTTATGCTTTTTATCCACAGCAATCGCTTAATATTAAGGAAATTTTAAGCTTTGCCGATCAGGCCATGTATACGGTAAAAAGAACCGGCAAGGGTCAGTTTGGCAAATACATACCTTAACCTATTCTTAAATATAAAAAAACTTGGGGGGCTATTGCATTTTTGGCGATAGCCCCCCAAGTTTTTTAGGTATATTTCATTATTTGCTGCTGATAGTATTTATTAAATTGCTGATATGCCTGCAGATTAATGGCCGGTAAAGACATAATTTGCAGCTTTAAGGCTTGGCTTTGGGCATTGATAGGTGGCTGAATATGTTGATAAGGGTTGATGCTAAAGCCAAGCTTGCTATAAAAACTTTGGCGCCTTTGGCTAATAGTATCGATTGGCGGCTCTATTTCGAGGATGATAGGCAGCGAGGTGGAAGCTTTGACCAATTCCATGATGCGGCTACCAATATTTTGACCACGGCTGGCAGCAGTAATAGCCAGATGTTCGATAAAAACAAATTGCTCGGTTTGCCAGCTAAGCAAAATGCCCAGCATAATATCTTGCTGATCAAGAATTACCTGAAAATAATAATCAGGATTGGCCAAAAGCTTAACCTGAGCAGGCAATAAGCGCCGCTCGGCCAAGGGAAAGCTAGCTTGATAGATATCATAAGCTTGCTTAAATTGCCAGCAGTTTTCATCCATAATACGTATTAATTTCATAAAAAACCTTCTAGTTTATAATAATTAGCTAAATAGTTGGCTTAGCCAAACCTATATAATCTGAATCTAGTTCGGTTATGATTTTTTTGCTGCTTTTTGTTAGCTGGGTTGTGGTTTTCTTTAATTTATCGGCGGATATTTATATTTGTTGTGCTTCGTGGGTTGCAGGTTTTCTTGCCCTCGCCTACATTTGTTAGTTTATTTTCTTTAGTCGCAGAGGGGGCGTTACTTTTTGGTCGCAAAA
>CAYJPF010000139.1:0-5391 GCA_964372025.1 uncultured Peptococcaceae bacterium
CAAAAAATTGAGTAAAACTTTAAAAAAGGAGTTAATGCGACAATCCCCTCATATTGGCACCCTTATTTAAGCCAATACTTTACGGTATAACTTTAATAAATTCTCGCCCATTATTGCTGCGCAATCTTTATCGCTTAGACCATGCTCTTTGAGGATTTGCGGCAAGAGGCTGTAGTTTTCGCGGCAACCTACTTTTTCTACAAAATCATCCTTGCGGATGCCATACCAAACCGCTTCCATATAACCGGGATATCTCTCGCTTTGATAAGGGGTTTGATAATCGCTTTCGATAAAGCCCACATTTGATAAACCCTGGTATTTACTGCGATCTACCGGTGTTTTATAGCCGGCATAATCCGGGCCAATTGCGATATGATCAATACCGGCATACTTAATCAAATAATCAAGCTGCTTTAGCAAATCTTCAATTAAGGCGGCATCTTTGGCCATGGCCAATAATGGCGCTCTTAAATTAAGGGCAATAACTCCGCCGCTTTTAGCAATAGCTTCTATCCTCTTTAAATCGATATTTTGAGGATGATCGCTAAGCTCTCTGGCGCAAGTATGCGAATCTAATAGCGGTAGAGCTGTTATCTCGGCTAAATCAAAAAATCCGGCATCATTTAATTGGGCAGTATCGATAATCATCCCTAAGCGCTCGGCCTCTTTTACCACCTGTACCCCATAATTGGTTAGGCGGCCTTCGGTAATATGTTGGCCACAGCCATCTGCTAGGCGATTACGGCCATTACCGGTTAATTGTACAGCCCTTAAGCCGGCACGATATAAGCTGCGCAAATTAGCTAAGCATTGATAATTAGGCTTGCCTTCCAAAGGCTTACCACCCGATAAGGTTGCCAAAATAGCAATTTTATCTTCGGCTATGGCCTTATCAATATCAGCAGCTTTGCGTACCAGTACAAAATTACCTAAACCTTGCTCTTCCTCGGCTAAAAACATATCGAGGTTTTTATGAGCATCCCAAAACTTAAATTTATCGGTAGCACCATACATTACCTGGGCTGTATGCTCGCCACCTATCGATAAATAAATTAGGCCAACCCCTTGCTTGCGCAAAATCGGCAAATAGGTATTATCAAAAGCAGAATGTTTGCCTGCTAAAATTGCATCTTCATTGGCGCAAAAATCAAAGATATAATCATCCAATAAATTTGCATAACCATCAACCATCATAAATGCTTGTTTCATCTTTATCCTCCTTGCCTAATCGCCGATAACTTGGGCAAATACACGCTCGGCATTTTTATATAAAATTCCCTCGATATCTTCGGTGCTATAACCCCGCTTTAATAAATACTCGGCTATTACAAAAGCTTCGGCCACATTAGATGGCTCGTTTAGCATATGGTCGCCCTGCGGGATGCCGGTATGAAAGCCCTCGATGCTGCCCGGCAAGGGGCTCATTGCTCTAAATACATTATGCACTAAATCATAATTATCAAAATCCAAACCTAAACAAATATTTTTAGTGCCAATTAAATTAGCAATATGATCGATATGATCTACCACCCGATCAAAGGTAATAAATTCGCCACTTTCTTCTGCACCTTTGGTTAGCTCGGTTTTAACAATTTCCATACCGATTAAGCCGCCGTTTTTACCGATGGCCTTAATCCGCTCATCATCCAAATTAGCCTCTACCGGGCATAAAGCCTTGCAGCCCACATGCGAAATCATAACCGGTGCTTCGGCAACCTCCATGGCCGACCAAAAGCTGCGATCGGTCATATGGGTTAATTCTACAAATACCCCTAAGCGGTTCATCTCTTTAACCAGCTTGCGGCCAAAGGTGGTTAGGCCGGCATTAGCTCTGATATCGCCTACTCCATCACCAAAAACGGTACGGGCACCACCGGCTATGCAGTTTACCCTTAAGCCTAATTCATAAAAAGTGCGCAGCATAACCATACTTTCTTCCCAGGGGCGACCTTCTAAAGAACGAGCACCCTCGAAAGCTAGGATTAAAGCAATTTTATCGGCAGCATGGGCAGCTTTTACCTCGCTCATATTGCGGCAAATTTTAAAAGATGCGCCTGCTCTTTCTTCTTCGCGCAGCATATCGATTTGCTCGAAGCAGCCAAATTCTAAATGGTCGGTTAAATTACAAACACAAGGCGAATTACCACCAACTGTGGTAACTACAGTTTTAAAATTACCGCTTTGTAAAGCAGGTAGATAATAGGTATCAAAAACATTTTCTTTGCCCATTGATTTATGAATGCAAAACTCGAACATCATATGATCATGAGCATTAAAAGCCGGAGCCGTAGCCAAAATTTGCTTGGCCTGAGGGCTTAAATCAGCCCTGGTTGTTTTAACAAAATTACTGTTCATAATGCCTCCTCAAAAACTAAAGCCCAACTTAATAATTGGGGTTTAAAATAGTTCTGGTACGATCAAAAACATCAAAGCCTTGCTGATATAACCAATAGGGAATATCGAATAGGCACCAGTTTTCGGATATTTTACCATCTTTAAGATAATAAACATCCAAATCGCCGCGCAAATTAACAATTTTACGGCCTTCGGGCAAACCAAGCCAGCCGCCATCATGCTTGGTTTCCATGCTGCAATAGAAGCAAACAAAATCGCCTTCGGCAAACCAGGCATTAATCGGGTTAACGCTTTTATCGCTCATATTTTTTCTAAACGGCATTTGATGCTGATGCTGATAGCGAGGGATAGTGTAACTGGCACCCACTCCACAAGGGCCATACCAAATCATATCTTCATGCCAGGATTTGCGGAGCATATCTTGGGGTGTATCATTGCCGGTATTTAAGCTATCTAAATCATAAATCATATCATAAACAATTTTATAGCTGGCCTCGGCCTTTTCATAAGGGGCATCCTCAAACATTAAGCCATTATGGTCTTTAGGACCCGGATAAACAAAATAATGACCTGTTTCGGGAGGCAAAGGATAGCAGCCGGCCTCTTTCATAAAGCCCAGCAAATCAACAAAGATGGCAGTATGGGCAATTTTGCCATTTTCTACCCGCGAAAACTCCACATATTGCAAATGTTGCATTTTGCCGGTAGTGCGAATGCCTAAAAACTCCTTATCGAATAAGCCCATCAATTGGCCCATGCTGGTAACCCAAGTAGCGCCTTCTTTATCTTCGCCGGCCATAAAGATATCTTGACGGCGCTGCATGCAAAGCAAGCTTTCTTTAATTGGGCGCCAAAAAGTATCGGCCACAGCTTGTTTGCCGCTTAAATCCATAAAAGGGTATACGCCCTCCCAGGTATAATCGTCGGACATATAGGTATCAAGCACCTTTTCGATATCCCCTACCGGGCAGGTAGCGATATCTTGCAAATAGTTATTTACCAATTGTTTTACTTCAGAATACTTAGCCATAGTAACCTCCTTAAAAAATTTACTTGTGATAATTAACTTAACTATATTATAATTTTTGGCCAAAAATTTTACCTTATTTTTTTGGACAAGTTTTTACAAAAAATTGCCGATATTTTTTAAACATCAAATTTTGGCCAAAATTAGTGTGTAGTTGTTAAAATTAAAATAAAAGCCAGTTAAACAACACTATTTTTTATTTGCAACTTTATTGATAATTTTTTAAACTTGCTTAAAACGGCAAATAAATAGCATTATTTAGCCAAAACATGAATAAAAAGGACATTTTTTATTGATTTTGCTTGTCTGATTAATACTATTTATGATAGAATATATATAGTAGCAGAAGCTAATTAAAAGGAGTAGACTGATGGATTTACGCAAAGCGATTATTCCCTATGATATATTATTTCAATATATAAATGGCAGGCGGCCGATTATACCTCATAGTTATCAGGAGTGGGGTAATGAGCTGGTGATTGTATTGGGAGGGATGGCAAATTTTAGGATAAATGAGCAAGTATTTCCGGTTAAGCGGGGGGATATTTTTTTATTAACGGGTGATTATGATAAGGAGATAACCAAGGCGGACAAATTAAATATTTGTTCTATATTTTATTATGAGGAGCATATTGATCGTAGCGCGGCATTATTTAGGCATTTGGTGGGGTATCAGGAATTTTTTATACAGAGTCCATTGATGCATAATTTTTCGGTTAAGGATATATTGCGGGCGGATGAAGCGATAATGCCTGAGATAGAGCATTTATTATCGAAGATGATAATGGAGCAGCAGATAAAAGATAGTGGTTATGAGCAGATATTGAACTCATATTTTTTTATACTGATAACATTGATAGCCAGGGTATATTCATTGCAGGTAATGATAAGTGAGGAGGGGCAGGATAATATGGGTCAGGTGATGGCATATATGCGATGTCATTTTACTGATGAGTTGAGTTTAGATGATTTAGCGGCGATGGCGCATATATCGCCGCGGCATTTTAGTCGTAAGTTTAAGGAGATGTATCGGAATTCGCCGATGCAGTATTTACGCAAGTTACGTTTGGCTAAAGCGTGTAATTTACTGGAGCAGAGTAAGATGAGCATAGCGGAGATTTCGATGGAGTGTGGGTTTGCGGATATTAATTATTTTACGAAGGCGTTTAAGTATATGTATCAGCAGACGCCGAGTCATTATCGCAAAGCATATAAAGCGGTAAGCCCGCCCCCCTTATTTGAGAATTTGAGGCCAAAATAAAAAGTTTTACTCAATTTTTTACAAAAAATTGCGGGGCTTGACCTAGCTGGGCTTAGCCAAACCTATATAATCCGAACCCACCCCAGAAGAAATTAGGGCGGCCTATGCTGCGTTTCTCCTCCTTGCAGTACGTTAAGTACAACTGCGTCGTCGTGCCTTGCCTAGCCCGCCCTAATTTCTTCTGGGGTCGCGCAGCGATTTTTTAGCAAATTTGCCGCGCTTCAGACGAGTTTAACAGCTCGAAGGCAGACTGGACGTCTTTCAAGAGCGGGTTCGCTCGTATGAAGCCGGCAAATTTGCTAAAAAATGGGTTCGGATTATATAGGTTTGGCTAGCTAAAGCTAACCCACAGCTATGCACGTAGCTATTACTCAAAATCAGAGATTTTGGCACTAGCTCAGGGGCAGAGCCCCAAGGTCTTAAGCTTTTAAGCTAAAAAATATAAAAGTATAATTAAGAATAAAGGCAAACAGCAGAAAGAGAACAAAAGCAGCAAAAGAGAGCAAAAAGCTTAAAAGCAGCGCCTTTCGGCGCAGCCGAAACAGCCGTCAGCGTTTTTTTGGCGTGGCCGGAGTGGCCGGCAGTGTATTTCGGCGCAGCCGGAGTGGCCGGCAGTGTATTTCGGCGTGGGCGAAACGGCCGGCAGCGTTTTTTGGCGCAGCCGGAGTGGCCGGCAGTGTTTTTCGGCGTGGGCGAAACAGCCGTCAGCGTTTTTTTGGCGTGGCCGGAGTGGCCGGCAGTGTATTTC
>CAYJPF010000140.1:0-5494 GCA_964372025.1 uncultured Peptococcaceae bacterium
TTTTGCGACCAAAAAGTAACGCCCCCTCTGCGACCAGAGGAAATAAACTAACAAACGTAGGCGAGGGCAGAAAAACCTTTCAACCCACGAAGCACAACCCAAACAAACTATCCGTCAAAAAACATAAGCAACCCACAACCCAGTTAACAAAAACCACCAAAATCAAAAGCCAACCCAACAACACACGAAGCACAACCCAAATTAACTATCCGCCGATAAACGTAAGCAACTCACAACCCAGCTAACAAAAAGCAACAAAATCAAAAGCAAACCAAACAACCCACGAAGCACAGACCAAACTAATTATCCGCCGAAAAACATAAGAAACCTACAACCCAGCTAACAAAAGGCAACAAAATCAAAATCAAAATCAAAGACAAACCAAACAAAGCACGAAACACAACCCAAACTAAATATCCGCCAACAAATTGAGGCAATCCACAACCCAACTAACAAAAATCAACAAAATCAAAGACAAACACAAGCAACCCACAACCCAGCAAAAAAAGCAACAAAAAAGCAAAAAGGAAAATAATTATGGCTAAAAAAATCTTTCGTGGCACATCGATAATGAAAAAAATTATCCTGTCCTTAACCGTAGTTTTGGCTTTGCAGGCTTGCCTGCTTTTGGGCTTTATCCTATTGGGTGGTATTATCGAGCGCCTAGATGATAATGATTTAAGCATTATGCGCGAAAAAGTAAGCAATCGCCGCAATTATCTGGAAGTAGAAATGCTGCAAAAATGGTCTAATACCGGCGATACTTTGGGCGAAATTGATATGCTTGTTGATGAATATTTGCAATTGCAAAATCTAAGCTATAATGATATCACTTTAGCAAACCCAACTACCAATGATTTATTAACATCCATTAGCGATCCGCTAATCGATTTAATGCGCCGTAATGTGGTTAGTGGTGCTTTTATTATCTTTAATGGCGCCACTAGCCAGGCCATGCCGGCCGGCCAAACCACAGATAAAGCCGGCCTTTATTTTAGGGATTTAGACCCCACCACCTTTACCGCCGATAATTCCGATTTATTAATGGGGCGCGGCTCGGCCGATATCGCTCGCAGCCTAAACTTGCCTTTGGATACCTCGTGGAAACCACGCTTTGAATTATCTATTTTAGATGATTTTTATTATAAAACTTTTGAGGCAGCTGTTGAATATCCTTATCTAAATAATAATGATTTAGGTTATTGGGGTTATGATAGCTCGCTTTTAGAAGATGGCAATAATGGCATCACCTATTCCCAGCCTTTGCGCAATGAAGAAGGCGAGGTTTATGGCGTATATGGCATTGAGTTATCTATGGATTATCTGGATAATTGGTTGCCTTATAGCGAATTAAATATTACCAATAGCAATGCCTATTTGCTGGCTGTTAGCAATGCCGATATGATTAATTCCGGCGGCGAGCGCAGCTTTATTACCGCCAAAACCACCGGCCCAATTTTTGCCAATATGTTTGGCAATAAAGAAATTACTTGTTTTGAACCGCAAGCTATCTATGATTATAGCAGCGTTTTTATTGCCCAAACCTGCGATACTTATCAGGATATAGTTATTGCCGATATTCGCTATCTTAGCCTTTATAATGCTAATACGCCCTTTGCCGATGATAACTGGGCCTTAATCGGCATGGCTAATCAGGAAGATATTTTTTCCTTTTCGGATAATTTAGTTAATACTATTTTGGTTTTTGCAATGGCTTCTTTGGCAATTGGCTTTGTTATTGCCTGGCTGGCCGGTTACTTTATCGCCAAGCCAATTCAGGATTTGGCGCATTCGGTTAATCGCCTTAATCCCAATAAGCCGGTTAATTTAGAGCGGATTAATGTGCGCGAAATCGATGAATTAGCCGATTCTATCGAAGACTTAAGTGCCGAGATTATTTCGGCTTCTTCGCGTTTATCCAGTATTATCGAATTGGCCGATATGCCCATGGCCGCCTATGAATTAGGCAAAAGCGGTCATCGTGCCTACTTTACCCAGCAGTTTAGCGATTTAATTCCTAAAGAGAATTTGCATAATGATATTAGCCGCCGCGAATTAAATCAGTTTTTGGATTGGCTAAATGATTATAAAGAAGACGAAAACAAAAATACTACTATCTATAAGGTAGAAATGCCCAATTGGCCCAATCATTATAATTGGATTAGGCTAAAAACCGTTAAAAATGGCGAGGCCACCTTAGGCGTGATGATGGATGCCACCGCCGAAATGCTCGAAAGGCGCAAAATTGAATACGAACGGGATTATGATATTTTAACCAATTTATTAAATCGCCGTGCTTTTATCACTTTAATGGAAGAATTAGAGCTTGAGCCTGCCAAAATTAAAATTGGCGCTTTAGTGATGATGGATTTGGATAATCTAAAGCATGTAAACGATACTTATGGCCATGATCTTGGCGATAATTATATTCGCAAGGCGGCTAAAGTATTGCGCGATTGCCAAAATAAGCAGATGATAGCAGGCCGAATGGCCGGCGATGAATTCTATTGTTTTTATTATGGCTTTGATAATCGCCCGCAATTGCAAAATTGTATTGATGATATGCGCAAGCAAATGACTAATGCCTTGCTCGATTTGCCGGATGGGCGTAAGATTAAGATTAGGGCTTCGGCCGGGGTGGCCTGGTATCCCGATGATAGCCAATCGATTTTGGAATTAATTCGCTATGCCGATTTTGCCATGTACGAGGTTAAGCATGCCACCAAGGGCAGCATTAAGCATTTTGATTTGCAAAGCTATAAAAAAGATTCCTTTATTTTATATAGCAAAGAGGAGCTAAACACTATAATCGAAGAGCAATTGATAGATTATGCCTTCCAGCCGATAATCAGTGCTTTAGATGGCAAAGTATTAGGTTACGAGGCCTTAATGCGGCCACGCTCTACAACTTTAACTTCGCCGGCCGATGTTTTGCGCCTGGCTCAGTTGCAATCTAAGCTATATCAAATCGAGCGCTTAACTTGGTTTAAGTCGCTGCAAAGCTATTTTAGCTTCCCCAATGCTGTAGATATGGGCTTGCTCTTTATCAATGCTATCCCCAATCAAACCCTAACCGATGAGGATAAAGCTGCCTTAGACGAGCTTTATCAGGATGTTTTCCATAATTGCGTAATCGAGTTAACCGAGGTAGATGAACTAATCAATGATTCTTTAAAAAGCAAGCATAAGCATCGTACTATCTATAATTCTAAGCTGGCCATTGATGATTATGGCAGCGGCTATAATAGCGAGGCCACCTTGCTTAGCGTGCAGCCCGATTATGTTAAAATTGATATGGGGCTGATTAGGGATATCGACCATGATCCTAATCGTCAGCAATTGGTATCTAATTTAGTGGCATTTTGCCATGCCCGCCAAATTAAAGTTATTGCCGAAGGTGTCGAAAACGCTGCCGAGCTGGCTATGCTTATCGGTTTAGGGGTGGATTATTTGCAGGGCTATTATTTGGCTAAGCCAAATTTGGATTTAATTAAGCCATCGCAAATGGTAATAGAGCAAATTATCGAATTTAATCATAAATAAGGAGGACTAAATATGCAAATTGATTTTAAGCCCTTGGTGGCCGCCAAAAAAGATTTAATGATTAAACTGGTTAAGGAAATGGTAGCTATCCCTGCCGTAAACCCCAATATGGGTGGCAGTGGCGAATACCAAATTGTGCAATGGTTGGCTGATATTTTAAAAAGCTATGATTTGGACTATCGCTTTTTTGAAGTGCCCGATAGCAGGGTGGCAGAGGGCAAGCGCCTTAATTTAATTACGGTATGGCCGGGTAAAGATACTACTAAAACTCTGTGGTTTTTTGCCCATACCGATACAGTAAGCCCCGGCGATTTAAGCGCCTGGCAAACCGATCCTTTTTGCGCGGTAGAAAAAGACGGCCGCATTTATGGCCTAGGTGCCGAGGATAATGGCCAAGGCTTAATTAGTGCTTTGATGGCTTGCATTATCTTAAAAGAGCAAAATATTATACCCGGTTGCAATATTGGTTTTATCTTTGCTGCCGATGAAGAAACAGGCAGCAAATACGGCCTAAAAGCCATTGCCGACAGCAACTTTTTTGGCCCTAATGATGAAGCCGTTGTGCCCGATGGCGGCAATGCCCAAGGCACTTTTATCGAGATTGCCGAAAAATCGATGTGTGCTTTGCAATTTAATATTATCGGCAAGCAGGCGCATGCCTCGATGCCCGATTTGGCGATTAATGCCTTTAGCATTGGTATGCGTTTGGCCATCGAGGTAGAGGATATTTTAAAGGCACGTTATAGCGATTATAATGCCTTATACAATCCGCCTTATTCCACATTCGAGTATACCCAAAAATTTGCTAATGTGGCCAGCAATAATATAATCCCCGGCAAGGACAGTTTTATTATGAATATGCGGGTATTACCCGAGCATAATTTGGACGAGATCCTTACTTTAATCCGCAATATCGCCGGTCGCTACGAGTATGAATATAAAGTTAAGGTGGATTTTGATTTAATCAATAAAACCGTAGCTCCGCCGCCAACGCCTACCGATGCGCCGCTGGTACAAAAGCTGGCTGCTACTTTAAGCGAATATGGTTTAGACGATATTGTGCTGGGAGGTATCGGTGGTGGTACTTGCGCCGAATTTTTGCGCCGCGCCGGCTTAAATGCGGTGGTGTGGTCTAGCTTGGATGGCTTGGCGCATCAGCCTAATGAATATGTGATAATTGATAATTTGCTTAAAGATACCACTATCTTTTTGCAATTGATTGAGAAGTATTGATTTGATTTTTGGTTATTGGGGAGGGTTAGCTCTCCCCAATTTTTAGGTTTTGTTGATATTGGTTGGTTTTTTGTTGGTTTTTGTTGGCTGGGTTGTAGATTGCCTCAATTTATCGGCGGATAGCTTGTTTGGGTTGTGCTTCGTGGGTTGAAAGGTTTTTTTGCCCTCGCCTACGTTTGCTAGTTTAATAAGTTATCTTATTCGCTAGGTATTTTGGCCTTTAGTCTTATCTTCGATTGCTACCCTTTTAGGGTGCTCAAACTTATCCTGCATCCCACATATTGTGCCCCATCTTACACCAATATTACTAAGTTCAAAAATGTCGCCCCCCCTCGCCACATTCATGCGCTTTGCTTTCAATCTATCAATAATCACTCTAATTTACTACTATATAAGCAGGTGATATCATGGAAAATAAACACCCTTATTCCCCATCACAAGCCCCTTCTGCGCCGCAAGCGCAGCAACCCAGCCATCCGCAGGCACAGCAATCCGGCTATCCGCAAGCTCAACAGCCGGGTTATTCGCAAGCGCAGCAGCCTGGCTATCCGCAAGCGCAGCAACCCGGCTATCCGCAAGCTCAACAGCCGGGTTATTCGCAAACGCAACAGCCTGGCTATCCGCAAGTGCAGCAACCCGACTATCCGCAAGCGCAACAGCCGGGTTATTCACAAGCACAGCAACCCGACTATCCGCAAGCGCAGCAACCCGGCTATCC
>CAYJPF010000141.1:0-5327 GCA_964372025.1 uncultured Peptococcaceae bacterium
AATAAACTAGCAAATGTAGGCGAGGGCAAGCCAAACCCACAACCCACGAAATACAACCCAAACTAACTATCCGCCGAAAAATGTAAGCAACTTATAACCCAACTAACAACAACCAACAACCCAACAACCCATCAAACAAACCCCAATAAAAAAAAGGAGAGGCAAAAAAACCTCTCCCCCCAAAAAAAAATCAAAAAAAAACTATTCAGCAGCCTTAATCAACCGATTCATAATAGCAATCCCCAATCCCCGCTCATCAACCTTTTCAATAATAATAGCCCGATAATGATGACTATCGGCATAGCGCAAAGCAGCAAATAAATTATGAGCATAAGCCGCCATATCATCACGATCGGCAATAATATATTGCGGCCAATCCTTATTTAAAAAGGATTGGCTTTGCTTACAAATAATCAAAAGCGGCTCGCTTTGATATTGAGCCAATAATTCAGCCCGTAAAGCAATAATTTGCTCGATATCGGCAGCCAAATAAAGCTTGCCTTGCGGCGCATAATGACGATACTTCATGCCCGGCGCCGGCGGACGCTCTTTTAATTTAGGATTGGGCGGCAATACCTGCCGGCCACAAACCGCCTCGATTTGTGCCGCCGTAATCTGGCCGGGGCGCAATAAAACAGGCTGCTCGCCACTAATATCAAGCACCGTTGATTCTAAGCCGATATCTACCTTGCCACCATCAATTAGCAGCGGTATTTTACCTTGCATATCGGCATAAACATGCTCGGCCGCAGTAGGGCTGGGGCGGCCGGATAAATTGGCCGATGGCGCAGCTAAAGGCAATCCGCAAGCCTTAATCAAAGCCTTGGCCAAAGGATGCGCAGGCATACGAATAGCTACCGTTGGCAAATCCAGGCTAACGGTAGCGGCAAGCCCCGGCTTTTTAGGCAAAATAAGGGTTAAGGGCCCAGGCCAAAAAGCCGCAGCTAAGGTATAAGCCAAAGGCTTGGTATAGGCCAATTGCTCCAGCATGGCCAAATCCTCGATATGGACGATTAAAGGATTATCGGCAGGACGGCCTTTAGCAGCATAAATGGCCGCACAAGCCCGATCATCCAGGGCATTTGCGCCCAAGCCATAAACCGTTTCGGTAGGAAAGGCCACCACTTGCCCGGCTTGCAAAAGCTTAACCGCCGCTTGCAATTGCTGCTCTAAATCGGCAGCATCTAAATTGTCAATTTTTAAGATAGAAGTTTTCATAAAGCTTTTTTCTCTTTTGCTAGGCGGTATTCCTGCGCTGCGGCCGAAAATGCTTTAAAAATTGCATCGGTGGCCGCATAATTAAGCCGCTCGGGATGCCATTGCAAGCCTAAACAAAAATGCTCGCTATCTTTAGCGCTTACCGCCTCGATAATGCCATCAGGCGCAAAAGCAATAGCCTGCAAGGGATTCGCCACCTTGCGCAGGGATTGATGATGATGGCTATTAATCATCAAGGTATCGCTTTGCACAATATCGGCTAAAAGCGAAGGCCTAATATCGATGCTATGGCTAAATTGATCGCTGCTTAAACCTTGCTTATGCGCCAGACAAAGTGGGCTAAAATAAGCATTATCCTGCCAAATTGTACCGCCTAAAGCAATATTTAAAGCCTGCATACCACGGCAAATTGCCAAAATCGGCAGTTTAGCCGCAAAAGCGGCCGGGATTAGGCTCATCTCCAAAATATCACGTTTAGGCTCGGGATCTATTAAAGGATAAAGGCCTGCTTCGTCAAAATAAATAGGGTTGATATCATTGCCGCCGGCTAAAAGCAGGCCATCGATATAATTTGGCAATTGATAAGCCAAATCGGGATTAAGCTGGGGAATAGCCAAAGGCAAGGCTTGGGCTTTTGCGATGGCTTGATAATATTGATAACGAATGGTACTGCCAAAATCCGCTTGCTGATTCATAGTTATGGCGATAAGGGGCAGCATAAGGCACCTCCTGGGTATATTTTTATTTAAAATAGTCAATAATAAATTACATATTTTGGAAACAATATTTGCTTTTTTTTAAATTATATGTTATACTTTTGATAATATCAATTTTTAGTTGAAAGGTTGGATTATTTGTGGATTCCGTGCCCAGATCGGCGCAGCATATAATCAAGATAAATAAGTTAATTTTTATTAATTTAAAGCAGTGATTAGCGCAGCTTGTATTTTTGCGTGCACTGCACTTTTTTATGTTTAAAATTAGATTAGGAGTTGAATTTTTAAGTGGACGAAGTAGATTTTGCCGCTACAGTAGCTAGCATAGATATTGATACCGTATTCTTTTTAGTTGTTTTGATCATGATGAGCGCCTTTTTTTCGGCAACGGAAACCGCCTTTACCGGGCTAAATCGTAGCCGCCTCAAAACGATGGCCAATATGGGTGATGATCGAGCCATCCGCACCTTAAAGATGGCTAATAGTTATGATACTTTATTATCTACAATATTAATCGGCAATAATATCGTAAATATTTTGGCTACATCTTTGGCAACAGCATTATTTACCTCGCTATTCCCGGAAAATGGTATTGTTATTGCCACAGCCGTAATGACGGTGGTGGTCTTAATCTTTGGCGAAATAACCCCCAAAAGCCTAGCTAAGGAAATGCCCTTGCGCCTAGCGCTTACCGTAACGCCGCCTTTAAGGGTATTATTTATTCTGCTTTACCCCTTAAATATCCTGTTTAGCCTATGGCGCAAGCTGGTAAACAAGATTTTTAAGCCGGTGGATGATAATGCGGTAACCGATGAGGAATTATTAACCATTGTTGACGAAGCCGAGGCCGAAGGCGGTATTAATGCCTTAGAGGGCGAATTAATCCGCTCGGCAATCGAATTTAATGATTTGGATATCAGCGATATTTTAACGCCTAGGGTAAATGTGGTGGCGGTTTCGGAGGATGCCACGATGAAGGAAGTGGAAAAAACCTTTGTCGAGAATCGTTTTTCCCGCTTGCCGGTATATAGCAAATCGATAGACAGCATTATTGGGGTTATTCACGAAAAGGACTTTTTGGCCGAAATGCATTATGGCCGCGAAGATATCAAGGCTATTGTTAAAAAGGTAGTTTATGTAAGTCCTTCGATGAATATATCCACCTTGCTGCGCCTTTTGCAAAAAGAAAAATTGCATATTGCCATTGTTATCGATGAATTTGGCGGCACCGAGGGCATAGTAACCCTAGAGGATGTATTAGAAGAATTAGTAGGCGAAATTTGGGATGAGCATGATGAAGTAATCGAGCAAATTACCCGTTCGGAAACCGACGAAAACCGTATTTTGGCTTTGGGCGATGCTAATTTGGAGGATTTATTCCAAATAGTGGGCATTAATACCATGAATATGGATTATGATGCGGTAACCGTGGGCGGTTGGTTGATTGAGCAAATGGATAAAATACCCCAAACCGGCGAAAGTATTTTGCATGATAATATTCAGTTTACTATTTTAGAGGCTGATGAAAGAATGATTAAGCAGGTAGAAATTTTAATTTTGGATCAAGAAGGCGAAGCCGAGGAAGAATAAGTGGCCATTGGCCATAGCAAAAAATAAATGTGCCGCTTGGCACATTTATTTTTTGCTTCAAAAGGTGTATAATTAACAAAACTAATGAAAGGCCGTGATAATAGTGGGTTTTATGGATCAATTAAAGGGCAATATAACCGCTGATAGCAATAATAGTGATGGGGTGGCCAATGCTAAATTAAGCAAAATAGTGTTAGCTAATATCCCCACCAATTTAGCCGAATTGCAGGCTGCAGATGGTGCGGATTTAAAGGATCCGGCTAAGGTAGCTGCTTTAGCGGTAGCCGTGCTTTGCCTTTATCCAATTAATAAGGATGCTTGTATCGAGATGATCAATTATCTAAAAGGGCCACAACCTTTAAGCGCCTATGATAAGCAATTTTTGGCCGATCGTATGCGTAATAAGGGTGAATATTTGGCGGCTTCTTATTTTGAGGGGGCAAGTCCTAATAATAATTATGAGCCAAGCCAGCCCTATACCATCAATATTTACGAAACCGGCCATAGCCGCGATGCAATTGGCGAGGGTTATTTGCAATTATTTGTTAAATCAGGCGGAGCGGATACTGCCCGTGGCATAAAGCTGAGAACTAAGCCTTCCAGTGGCCAATGGTTTTTATGGGATTATCTAATTTTGTCGGATATTCGCAAGCCAATTAAAGATGATGCCTGGGCTTAATCACAATAAAGCCAATACCCCCCTTCTTGAAGTTTTACTCAATTTTTTACAAAAAATTGCGGGGGTATTGGGGGCAGAGCCCCCAAGGTCTTAAAAAAGGTTTTAAGCCAACTAAAAAAACTAAGCAAGCAAATAAAATCAAAGGTAAACAAGCAGCAAAATCGACTAAAAATCTTATCAAGGATTGGGCAGATAGCTGTTTTACTGCAAATACTCTATCAAACTATCTAACCCCTCGCCGGTATGGCAACTGATATAAAAAATACAATCCGCTCCGGCTAATCTTAACATTTCTTCTAAAATTTCTACCTTTTTGCTATCGGTGGCCAAATCTGTTTTGGTCATTACGCCAATCATCGGACGATTAAACATGCATTTCATCCTTGGCGAAAAACTGCATTGATCTTCGGTGCAATCCTGGAGCATTAATACATAATCGGCCTCTACAGCAGTTACCATCAGCGCTTTATAAAACTGCTTGCGCTCTATATATTCGCCGGGAGTGTCAATTATATTGTCCCCCAAAACTTCAATTGCTTGCGTTTTTTTATAATGTGGTATTTCGCCGCTTAAACACTGCGATAATGTTGTTTTACCACAGCCGGTTTTACCTACCAAAAGCACTTTTTTCATATAGTAACTCCGCTTTTTTATTTAAATTGCCGGCCTAATGCCTTGCGTCACTAGGTTTTGGTAATATTAGTGGGGGTAAAGCCCAATATATTTTGTAATACATTGATGATATCTTCAAGGGCTGCCTCTACACTGGCCACATCACCGCAAATAACCAAAGAGCCGCTAAATCTATCAACAAAAACAATCTCTACTTCAGCCGCTTTAGAGGCCACATCGGCCCCGATAATCGCAGCTTCGCTTGGGGTAATTGTTAAAATGCCCAAGGCCCCTCTACGCTCGGTAATTACGCCTAACTTTTTATAAAGCGCCTCGATGGGATTAGCTATCAAATGCGCCATTGTTACCTGTTTGCCGGGTACAAATTCTTGAATTATTCTTTGCTTAGAATCAGACATAAATATCAACTCCTTTTAAGCATTAATAGCTATTCTAAGCTTAAGCACGAGCCCATAATCCGAACCCATTTTTATCCCAGTTTGCCGGCTTCA
>CAYJPF010000142.1:0-5275 GCA_964372025.1 uncultured Peptococcaceae bacterium
AACCGTTTTGGTTCAAGTCCTTTTACGCTAGCCAAACCTATATAATCCGAACCCATTTTTTAACAAATTTGCCGGCTTCATACGGGCTTGCCAGCTCTTGACATAGCACCACTATGACGGCGAGCTGCCGCGCCCGTCTGAAGCGCGGCAAATTTGCTAAAAAATCGCTGCGCGACCCCAGAAGAAATTAGGGCGGGCTAGGCTAGGCACGACGACGCAGCTGTACTTAACGTACTGCAAGGAGGAGAAACGCAGCATAGGCCGCCCTAATTTTTTCTGGGGTGGGTTCGGATTATATAGGTTTGGCTAGCCCACAGCTATGCACGTAGCTAGTGCTCAAAATCTGAGATTTTGGCACTAGCTCAGGGGCGGCGCCCCAAAGTTTAGCATAAAAAACTATTGACAATCAAAGCCGGCAATGCTATAATAACAATGTTAACTTTTAAGTAGAAGCTTGCCGCTTCTCGCCCGGCCATACTGATGAGCACGGGTTGAACAAAACAGCTATTTTATTTGTTTTGGCTATAAGCGGCTTAGTAGCCGTTTTTTTTATTTTGCGGAGGTGACCTCAATTAAAGAATTAAGGATTAATGAAGAAATTAGAGTATCGGAAATTCGCCTGGTTAGCGACGATGAGCAAACTGTTATGGCAACCAAAGATGCCCTGCATCGAGCCTTTTCTACCGGATTAGATTTGGTAGAGATTAGCCCTAATGCTAAACCGCCGGTTTGTCGGATTATGGATTATGGCAAGTATCGCTTTGAGCAAATCAAGCGCGAAAAAGAAGTGCGCAAAAATCAAAAAGTTATCCAGATTAAAGAGGTTAAGTTTCGTCCCAATATCGAGGATCATGATTTTGAGACCAAATTTAAAAATGCCGAACGCTTTTTAAAAGACGGCGATAAAGTTAAGGCAACAGTTATGTTTAGGGGTAGAGAAATTACCCACCCCGAATTGGGCATGGTGCTTTGCCAGCGCATGATAGAGCGCCTGGAAGATATAGCTATTGTAGAGCGCAAACCCAAAGTAGAAGGGCGTAACATGGTTGTTATATTTGCCCCTAAGGGCAATTAATTATACGCATTAAGCGAAATTAGTTAAAGAAATGAGGGGAAAACTATGCCTAAAATGAAAACCCATCGCGGTACCGCTAAAAGGGTTAAAGTTACCGGCAGCGGCAAAATTAAGCGTCATCATGCTTATTGCAGCCATATTCTCGGTAAAAAATCCGCTAAGAGAAAGCGCAATTTGCGTCAAAGCGATATTGCTACCGCCGCAGATGCCAAAGTATTAAAAAAATTAATCCCTTATGCTTAATTTAAGCCTAAGTTAGAAAGAGAGGTTCAACAATGACCAGAGTTAAAAGAGGTTATACACGTCATAAACGTCATAAAAAGATATTAAAATTGGCTAAGGGTTACCGCGCCAGCAGTTCAAAACTATTTAGAGTTGCTAACCAACAGGTTTTGCGCTCCATGAATTTTTCTTTTGCCCATAGGCGCAAAAAGAAGGGCGATTTCCGCAAATTGTGGATTACCCGTATTAATGCTGCCGCCAGGGATAATGGCCTTTCCTATAGCAATATGATTCATGGCCTTAAAAAGGCCGGTGTAAATGTAAATCGTAAAATGCTTGCCGAATTAGCCGTTAATGATAATGCCGCTTTTAGTCAATTCGCCGAATTGGCCAAGGCTAATCTGTAAAGAATTTAAGGGGTGTCGCAAAAGCGGCAGCCCTTTATTTTTAGGTAAAATATGAGGCAAATAATTAATTCTAAAGATAATAATCTGCTTAAAACCGCCCGTATGCTGCAAGATAAAAAGGGCAGGCTTAAGCATAATTGCTTTTTGGTAGAAGGTTTACGCCTAGCCGAGGAAGCCATCAAGGCCAAGTGGCCGCTAAAGGCTGCCATTTTTAGCGATGATTTTGAGCAAAAACCGCGCAATGCAGCCCTAATAGCCGCACTTAGCAAGCAAAACACGCCACTTTACCAGGTAGATGCCAAGCTTTTGGCCACCATTAGCGCCACCGAGCATAGCCAAGGCCTAATTTTGCTGGCGCAAATTAAAAATATCGAGCAGCCTTTTAACTTTGAGGCCGATTTTTTGCTGCTGGCCGATCGCCTGGCCGATCCCGGTAATTTGGGCACAATTATGCGCACCGCCTTGGCGGCCGGTTGTCAAGGCCTAATTTTAAGCCCGCAAACGGTGGATATTTGGTCACCCAAAATTGTGCGTGCCTCGATGGGGGCTATCTTTAATTTGCCTATTTGGCAATTAGCTACTGATATTGATGGCCTAAATTATTTTAAGCAAAAGCAAATTGCCTGCTTGGGCACGGCAACTGATGGCGCAAAGCCTTATACCGATATCGATTTAAGCGCCGCCCATGCCTGGTTAATCGGCAATGAGGCCAATGGCCTTAGCCCTTTTTGGCAAAAGGCTTGCGCTCAAAAAGTTTTTTTGCCGATGGCCAATCAGGTGGAATCATTAAATGCGGCGGTAGCGGCGGCTATTTTATTATATGCTACGGCGGCAAAACGTAATTTCCCTACTTGCTAAATTGCTCAAAAAAGGATATAATATAGTATTAGCAAATATAAGCCTAATTAGGCAAAAATATAAATTGAACTAAATCGGAGGTTTAAAATGACTCGCAAGTATAATCTAGGTATAGTTGGTGCTACCGGTGCGGTAGGCCATGAATTGATGAAAGTTTTAGCCGAGCGCAATTTTCCGTATCAGGAATTAAGGATGTTGGCTTCGGCGCGTTCGGTTGGCAAAAAAATAGAGTTTAATGGCCAAGAATATACGGTAGGTTTAACCGATGCCAATGCCTTTGATGGCTTGGATATCGTATTATTTGCCGGTGGCGAGGCTAGCAAATTATATGCTCATGATGCGGTTAAAGCAGGGGCTATTGTTATTGATAATAGCAGCAGTTTTCGTTATGATCCGGCCATTCCATTGGTTGTGCCCGAGGTTAACCCCGAGGATTTAAGCTGGCATAAAGGCATTATTGCCAACCCCAACTGCTCTACCATTCAAATGGTGGTGGCTTTAAAGCCTTTGCATGATTATGCAAAAATTAAGCGAATTGTGGTATCTACATATCAGGCTACATCGGGGGCAGGTGCCGAGGGTATTGCCGAGCTAATGCAGCAAATGGAGGAGTTTGCCAATGGCAAGCCTGTTTCCGATCCTAAGTTTTTTGCCCATCAAATTGTATGCAATTTAATTCCTCATATTGATGTATGGCAAGATAATGACTATACCAAAGAGGAAATGAAAATGACTTGGGAAACGCAAAAGATGTTCCATGACGAGAATATTAAGCTTAGCGCCACCGCAGTTAGGGTACCGGTTTTGCGCAGCCATTCCGAGGCCATTAATATCGAAACCGAAAAGCCGTTAAGCGCCGAAAAGGCCAGGGAATTATTGGCTAATGCCCCGGGTGTAAAGGTGATGGATCAGCCTAGGGAAAATATTTATCCGATGCCTTATCCTTTAAGCGATACCGATACTGTTTATGTAGGCCGTATTCGCGAGGATATTTCTTGCGATAATGGTTTAGTTTTGTGGGTAGTGGCCGACCAATTACGCAAAGGTGCAGCTACCAACGCTATACAAATTGCCGAAAAAATGATTGAAATGGGCTTAATCAAATAAGCATCAAAGGCAAAGATTAAGCATATACTATGATAGCAAAATTTAGGAGGTACATATGGATTTTGGCAGATTAATAACAGCAATGATTACGCCTATGACAGCAGATTTTAAGGTGGATTATCAAAAAGCGCAGCAATTTGCCGAGCATTTAATCAATGAAGGTTCTGATGCCCTGGTTATTTGCGGCACTACCGGCGAAAGCCCCACTTTAAGCGAGGAAGAAAAACTAAAATTATTCTCGGCAATTAAAGAGGTATTAAAAGGTAAAGCACCTGTTATAGCAGGCACATCCAGCTATAATACCGCCAATTCGGTAGAGCTAACCAAAAAGGCCGAAAAGGCCGGTGCCGATGCTATTTTGGCAGTAACCCCATACTATAATAAGCCGCCGCAGGAGGGTTTATATCAACATTTTGCCGCATTGGCTAAGGCAACCAGCTTACCGATAATGGTCTACAATGTACCTTCGCGCACCCAATGCAATATTTTGCCGGCTACAATTGCCCGTTTATCTGCCTTTGACAATATTGTGGCGGTAAAAGAATCAACAGGGATAATGGATCAGACCAGCGAATTAAAATTACAATTACCCGAGCGAATTGCCATTTATTCCGGCGATGATTCGGTAACTTTGCCGATGATGGCTTTAGGGGCTAAAGGCATAGTAAGCGTAGCAGGCAATATAGCCAGCCGCCCAATTAAGGAAATGGTGGAGGCCTATGCAGCAGGCGATATGGCAAAAGCCCAAGCCAAGCATTTAGAGTTATTCCCCTTATTCCGCAAAATGTTTATCGATACCAATCCTATTCCGGTAAAGCATTGTGCCAATTTAATGGGTTTTGCAGCAGGCCCCTGCCGCCTGCCATTGGTAACGCCCAGTGCCGAAACCGATCAAATTTTAAAGGATTTGGTTAAGGAGTACGGGCTTAAGTATGCATAGATGCAATTTTGCGATAAGGGCTATTTATTAGCAGTAGCTATTTTTGCCTAATTGGCATAAAAGGGTTTGAAGCTATACCCTTTTACGCTAGGATAATAAACAAGCATAAAAACCGCAAAACCAAGGAAGATTAGACTAATAGGTTTGCAGTGTTTTTGGGGAGCAGTTTTAGCCCCTGCAAGGCAAGAATATGGCCGGTAGCAAGGCCGGTAAAGATAAAGAGTTTGGCGCAGCAAAAGCAGGCATAAAGCGCTGGAGGCCATGGCAGCCCTCCCCTACAGAATGTGGCGCGTTAGCTGGGATTAAGAGCCTTAAATTGCGCTTATGGCAAGACAAACCGCAATCCGACAAACCCGATGCGCCGAGGGCGCCGCACCCTACGAATGGGATGGCTAAACGGGTAAGCAAGCCAAAAGGCGAATTAACGCAGGTCGCCCCTACAAGGTGGGGGAATTTAGTTTGATTGTGGAATTGGCAAGGTTGGAGCAGCAAAAGTGGGCGTAAAGCACGGGAGGGCATGGAAGCCCTCCCCTACAAAATAGGGCGCATAAGCTGGGCTTGAATACCCTAAAAGGCTAGCAATCGAAGATAAGACAAGATATCAAAAGCAGCTAGCGAGTAGAAAAACTTATTAAACTAGCAAATGTAGTTGGAGCGGTATTTTGT
>CAYJPF010000143.1:0-5143 GCA_964372025.1 uncultured Peptococcaceae bacterium
CTTTCAACACACGAAGCACAACAAATATAAATATCCGCCGATAAATTGAAGAAACCCACAACCCAGCTAACAAAAAGCAGCAAAAAAACCACCTTTAAGAGCGGTGGTTTTTTAAGTTAATAACTTATCAGTGCTTGTCCTGGTCATCAGTATAAGCTTCGGCGCCACAATAGGGGCATACCTTGCCTTGTTCCTTAAATGGTTGGCCAAAATGCTCGCCTTCTTGAATAATCTGGTCCCGGGCTTCTAAAAATTGGGCTTGGCAATCATCACAGCTATACATTGCGTTTACCCCTTAAATCCAGCCTAGTTGCTGGGCTACATATTGCAATAGCAGGGCATTCATGCGCCAAATTGTGCGCTCGCTTACATGGATTACCTGCGCTGCACCATATAAGGTATGGCTTTTTTTAAAGTATACCATATTCAATAGGGCTTGTTTTTCTTTATCCTCTACCCTATCGCTGGTGCTTAACTGCTCTACCAAATCATCAATAGCTCTTGTTTCTCTTTTTATTTCGGTTAAGCGGATTTGACTTATCGGCTGAACTTTGCCGCTAATTGCATCTAAGTATTTAAAAGGCCTTTTATCATTTGCTATTTGCTCTGAGTTAAGCTCTAACTGCTTAAGTATTTTTTGATTTTGCGGATAATTAAATAAAATATCCTTGGCATGTCCCTTCCATTTATGATAAACCTTGGCCATCATTTCCCCCCCAAACATTTGTGCTTTTTTGTCAATATCTGACCTATTATTCTATTTTCCCCCTCTCAGATTAAGTATAAACGCAGTTATGTGAATAATTTGTCAAAATTTGTCAGCAAAATAAATTTTTTGACAATTTCTTTTTTAATCATAATCAATAATGAGGGGTAAAATCTGCCAAAGCTTTGTGGGGAGCGATTTAATCATAAAAAAATAGCGAAATACCAGAAATTTTACTCTGATATTTCGCTATTTAAGATTTATCATTAGGGCTTATAGTTTATTTTTTTAGCCAGCTCATCATATTTCTTAACTCTTTGCCTACTACCTCGATTTGATGCTCTTGGCCGGCTTTGGCTAAGGCATTGAATTGAGGACGGCCTGCTTGATTTTCCAGCAACCAATTTTTGGCAAAAACGCCATCTTGAATTTCCTTTAGGATTTGCTTCATCTCGGCACGAGTATCATCATTGATAATTCTGGGGCCGCTGATTAAATCGCCCCATTCGGCGGTATCGCTTACCGAATAACGCATCATGCTTACGCCGTTTTCGTACATTAAATCTACAATTAATTTTAATTCATGCAAGCATTCAAAATAGGCAATTTCCGGCTGATAACCGGCCTCTACCAGGGTTTCGAAGCCGGCCATAACCAAATGCGATGCACCGCCGCAAAGTACGGCCTGCTCGCCAAAAAGGTCGGTTTCGGTTTCTTCTTTAAAGGTGGTTTCGATAACGCCCGAACGGGTGCCGCCAATACCTTTGGCAAAAGCTAAGGCCAATTCTTTAGCTTGGCCGGAAGCATCTTGATAAATAGCGATTAAGCTGGGCACACCGCCGCCTTCGGTATAGGTGCGTCTTACCAAATGGCCGGGGCCTTTGGGGGCTACCATCATAACATCTACATTAGCGGGCGGCTTGATTTGACCAAAATGGATATTAAAGCCATGCGAAAAACTTAAAATATTGCCGGCTTCTAAATTAGGTAAAATATCTTCGGCATAAATTTTGCCTTGCAATTCATCAGGCACCAAGATATGAATAATATCTGCCCATTTAGCAGCTTCGGCAGTGGTTTTAACATCCCAGCCATCGGCAATTGCCAAATCATAATTGGCACCGCCTTTTCTTTGAGCCACGCAAACGGTTAAGCCGCTATCACGCAAATTTTGAGCTTGAGCATGGCCTTGGCTACCATAACCGATAATTGCAATCTTCTTATTCTCCAATAATGCTAAATTGGCATCATTATCATAATACATCTTTGCCATTTTCATCTTCCCTTCAAATTTTAAAATATAACTAACATCATAAGATTATATCAGTTTTGTTAACAATTTTCAAGCAATAATTTAAAAAAGTTTAAATATATTTTGTAGTCCACTGCTCACAATTCCAAATATCGCTGGCAATATCGCGATAAAAATCCGGCTCATGGCAAATTAGAATGATGCTGCCCTTATAGGCAATTAAAGCCCGTTTTAATTCCTCTTTGGCTTCCACATCTAAGTGGTTGGTAGGCTCGTCCAAAAGCAAAAGATTGCTTTGGCGATTAATTAGCTTGCACAGCTTTACTTTGGCCTGCTCGCCGCCGCTTAGCACTTTAAGCATGCTTTCGATATGCTTGGTCATTAGGCCGCATTTGGCTAAAGCGCTGCGCACCTGGAATTGGCTAAAAGCCGGAAATTCCTGCCAAATTTCGTCGATGCAGGTGCGATGATCCTGATATTCCGTTTCCTGCTCAAAATAGCCGGTTTCCAGATAATCGCCCAGCTCGCAGCTGCCGCTTAGGGGCTTAATTTGGCCTAAGATGCTGCGCAATAAGGTGGTTTTGCCGATGCCATTGGCGCCGGAAAATACAATTTTTTGGCCACGTTCCATCTCCAGGTTTAGCGGCTTGGAAAGCGGGCTATCATAGCCGATTACCAAATCTTGCGCCTTAAAAATAATTTTGCCGGAAGCTTTGGCTTCTTTAAACACAAATTCCGGTTTGGGCTTTTCCTTAGCTAGCTCGATAATATCCATTTTGTCGAGCTTTTTTTGACGCGACATAGCCATATTTCTGGTCGAAACCCGGGCTTTATTTCTGGCCACAAAATCTTTTAGCTCGTCAATTTCCTGCTGCTGACGGCGATAAGCACCCTCTAGCTGGCTTTTGCGCATTTGATAAACTTCTTGGAATTTATCATAATCGCCGGGGTAGCGGTTTAGCTCGGCATTTTCCACATGATAAATGATATTTACCACGCTATTTAAAAAGGGAATATCATGGGAAATTAGGATAAAAGCATTTTCGTATTCATTTAAGTAGCGCTTTAGCCATTCGATATGGATTTCGTCCAGGTAATTGGTGGGCTCGTCTAAAAGCAGGATATCGGGTTTGGCTAGCAGCAATTTAGCAAGCAAAAGTTTGGTACGCTGGCCGCCGCTTAATTCGGCTACATCTTTATCCAGGCCGATATCAAATAGGCCTAAGGCACGAGCAACCTCCTCTACCTTGGCATCGATGATATAAAAATCGCGCATGGTGAGGGTATCTTGGATTTCGCCCAATTCTTCGAGCATTTTTTCTAATTGCTCGGGGTCGGCATCGCCCATTTTATCGCAAAGCTCATTCATTTTGGCTTCCAGCTCAAAAAGGGGGGCAAAAGCGGTTTTAAGCACATCACGCATGGTTTGGCCTTTGGCCAGCACTGTATGCTGATCTAAATAGCCTGTTTTTACATTTTTGGCCCATTCGATTTGGCCTTCATCGGGCATTAAATCGCCGGTTACGATATTCATAAAGGTGGATTTGCCTTCGCCATTGGCCCCTACAAAGCCGATATGCTCGCCTTTTAGCAGGCGAAAGCTTACATTTTTAAAGATGGCACGATCGCCAAAGCCATGGTTTAGGTTTTGTACATTTAAAATACTCATTTTGTTCTCCGTTTTTTTTATTCGGCTATTATCATATCATAGCTTTGGCTGCTAGGCAAGGGGTATTTTTGGGGCGCTCCCCTGAGCTAGTGCCAAAATCTCTGATTTTGAGTACTAGCTACGTGCATAGCTGTGGGTTAGCTCTAGCTAAACCCAGCTAGGTCAAGCCCCGCGATTTTTTGGTAAAAAATCGAGTAAAACTTTTTAGTTTACAGGGATTTGGGTTTGCTTTGCGTAATTATAATCTATAATAAAGGAGTTTTTTTATGACGAGTTATCCGTGCTTAATTGTGGATTGTGATATTATTTACCGCAATGCTTGTTTATTGCGGCGTTTATGTTTGGATTATGATATTGAGCCTTTGGCTGTTATTAAGGGTTATAATGGGCTTGGGCCGATTAATGCGGCCTTATTTGCGGCCGGTTTTAGGCAGTTTGGCAGCTCGCGATTAGCACATTTAGCCGCTATTAAGCAGCAATATCCTTTAGCTGCTACTTTTGCTTTGCGTTTACCTATGCTTAGTGAAGTTGCGCAAATAATTGCCTTTGCCGATTATAGCTTTAATAGCGAGGAGGCTGTTTTGGCTGCCTTAAATCAAGAGGCTGCTGCTTGTGGCAAAATTCACAAAGTAATATTGATGCGTGATTTAGGTGATTTAAGGGAAGGGGTTTTTGCTAGCCAAGCCTTGCTTAAGCTGGCGCTTAAAGTAGAATTAGAGTTTAATCATTTATATTTAGCCGGTATTGCTACCAATTTAACCTGTTATGGTTCGATTATCCCGGATACTGATAATTTGGGGCAATTGGCGGCTGATGCGGCAAGCATTGAGGCTATGCTTGGCCGCAAGTTGGAGATTGTTTCCGGCGGGAGCACATCTAGTTTGCCCTTGGTTTATGGGGGGCAGATGCCGGCTGCGATTAACCAATTACGTTTGGGCGAATCTTTGGTTGTGCCTTGCGATTTAATGGATTATTGGCAAGTGAATTTAGCAGGGCTTAGCAATGAGGGTTTGCTCTTGCAGGCACAGATTATCGAGCTTAATATTAAGCCTACCTTACCGATTGGCCAAATTGGGGTGGATGGCTTGGGCATAGCGCAGGAGTATCAGGATAAAGGATTGCGCAAACGGGCTTTATTAGCACTTGGCGTATTTGATATAGGTGATATAGGCAAATTAATTTGCCTTGATCAGGATAGTTATATCTTGGGTGCAAGCAGTGACCATTTAATAGTAGATATTGAGGATAGTAAAATTAACTATCAAGTGGGCGATATCATCGACTTTCAGTTACATTATAAAGCAATGCTTTTTGCCACAGCCAATCCCTTAATGAATATAGAGTATAAAAACAAAATCTAAAAGTTTTACTCAATTTTTTACAAAAAATTGCGGGGTTTGACCTAGCTGGGTTTAGCTAAAGCTAACCCGCAGCTATGCACGTAGCTAGTACTCAAAATCAGAGATTTTGGCACTAGCTCAGGGGCAGAGCCCCAAGGTTTTAAAAAGGTTTTAAG
>CAYJPF010000144.1:0-5043 GCA_964372025.1 uncultured Peptococcaceae bacterium
ACCGCAAAGAGTAAAATTAACTACCAATCTAAAATTTAACCAGAAATGAAGCTGCCGTACCAAAATAAAAAAACACCCACAAGGGGTGTTTTTTTATTTTGTTATTAACAGTCAAAAAAGATGTCACTCGGCCGCGGGCAAAAAAAATCGCGCCTTAAGCTAAGCTTAAAGCGCGAAATTGCCTGGCGGCGCTGCCGCCTGGTACGCCCGATAGGAATCGAACCTACGCTCCCGGCTCCGGAGGCCGGTGCTCTATCCACTGAGCTACGGGCGCATAATAATCTATTTTATTATATTTTTGCCCAATTGTCAAATCTTATTTTTAACTTTTACTAATTTTTGCCAAATTTTGCTCAAAAAAACAAATTCTTGCAAGTTTACCTTTACTCATGCTGCTTTATAATCAAAACCTTAATTGCACTTAGCTGGCTAAGCTTGCTTTTTGTAATTTGCTTTTCTATTTGCAAAAAAAATTTAGTTGCTTGCCATATTGGTCTGCTATCTCATTTATTGCTTAAACATTAAGGCCAATCTGTAATTTTTATGCAAATTTTTTACTTAAAATCAGTTTGTAAGTCAATACTGCTCAAAATCAACTGCGCAACTATTAAAAATTGTCTGTTTTTGCATCCATTATGCTGTTTTCTGTGTTTTGCTTAAATTGTGTAAAAACTTTTAATATTTGTATTAGATTGCATTATAGGCAATTTTATGGTATCTTTACTGTAGAGCATTTTTAATTATTGCTTATTATTAGTTATCAGAGAGGGGTTGAACATATGAACTTAACTAAAATTGATCATATCGGTATCGCAGTTAAGGATATCGATGAGGCTGCTAAGTTTTGGGAAGGCATTTTGGGTTTAAAAATTACCGAACGCGAAGAGGTTGCCGAGCAAAAGGTTATCACTGCTTTTATTCCTACCGGTGATAGCGAAATAGAGCTTTTGCAAGCTACTTCCGAAGATAGCCCAATTGCCAAATTTATCGAAAGCAAAGGCGAGGGTATTCAGCATATTGCCCTTAAGGTGGACGATATCGAAGCCGCATTAGCCGAATTAAAAGCCCAGGATTTTCGTTTAATTGATCAATGCCCACGTAAAGGGGCAGGTGGTGCTAAAATTGCCTTTTTGCACCCTAAAGCTACCGGTGGTGTTTTGCTGGAATTGTGCCAAAGAGATTAATAAGCACATTAGGAGGTATACAGATGTCAAGAGAAGCAAAGTTGGAAAAACTAGCGGCCAAGCGTGAAGAAGTTCTGCTTGGCGGCGGAGTAAAGAGGATTGAAAAACAACATGCCGGCGGTAAAATGACGGCCAGAGAAAGAATTGCCTCTTTGCTTGATGAGGGCAGCTTTGTCGAGTTGGATCAGTTTGTTACTCATCGTGGTACGGAATTTGGGATGGCAGGCACCGTTGCCCCGGGCGAAGGCGTTGTTACCGGCTATGGTAGTATTGATGGCCGTCTAACCTATGTTTTCTCTCAGGATTTTACCGTTTTAGGTGGCTCTTTGGGCGAAATGCATGCCGCTAAAATCTGTAAGGTTATGGATTTGGCAGCTACAGTTGGTGCACCTATTATCGGCATCAATGATAGCGGTGGTGCTCGTATTCAAGAGGGTGTTGATGCCCTAAACGGTTATGGCGAAATCTTTAAGCGTAATACCTTGGCTTCCGGGGTTATCCCGCAGCTATCGGTTATCATGGGCCCTTGTGCCGGTGGTGCTGTTTATTCGCCTGCTTTAACCGATTTTGTTTTTATGGTTGATAAAGCTAATATGTTTATCACCGGCCCCCAGGTTATTAAATCGGTTACCGGCGAAGATGTTAGCGCCGAAGCCCTAGGCGGCGCGATGACTCATAACCGCAAAAGCGGTAATGCTCATTTTTATGCTGCCAGCGAGGCCGAATGTATTGGCCAAATCAAAAAATTGATGAGCTATTTGCCTATCAATAATTTGGAAGGCACTCCTGTTTTTGCCTGTAATGATCCGGCCGAGCGGATGGACGAAATCCTTCATACCGTGGTGCCTGATGATCCTAACAAAGCCTATGATATGCATCAAGTTATCGAGGCTATTGCCGATGAGCATGATTTCTTTGAAATTCAGCCTCATTATGCTACTAATATCCTAATTGGTTTTATTCGCCTAAATGGCATGAGCGTGGGTATTATTGCCAATCAGCCTAAGGCTATGGCCGGCTGCTTGGATATCGATTGCTCTGATAAAGCTTCGCGCTTTATTCGTTTTTGCGATGCCTTTGGTATCCCCTTGCTTACCTTTGTGGATACCCCCGGCTATTTACCGGGCGTTGCCCAAGAGCATGGCGGCATTATTCGTCATGGTGCTAAATTGCTTTATGCTTATTCGGAAGCCACTGTGCCTAAATTAACGGTAATTACCCGTAAAGCTTATGGCGGTGCTTATTTGGCCATGTGTGCTAAATCTTTAGGCGCCGATATGGCCATTGCTTGGCCTACTGCCCAAATTGCGGTTATGGGTGCCCAAGGTGCTGCTAATATCGTTTTCCGCAAGGATATCGATGGCGCCGAAAACCCCCAAGCCAAAAGGCAGGAAAAAATCGCCGAATACGATGAAAAATTCTCTAATCCTTATTGTGCTGCGGCCAGGGGCTTAGTGGATATGGTAATCGAGCCTGAGCAAACCCGTTATTACTTGATTAAAGCACTCGACTCTTTGATCACCAAAAAAGAGTCTCGCCCCGGTAAAAAGCATGGCAATGTGCCGCTTTAATCACTAATATAGGAGGCGACTAAATGGAAAGTTTAAATATCGGAATCGAAACTACAGCCATTGGTATGGGCGTGGTTTTTACCATCTTAATTATTTTGGCCATTATTACATCCATTTTAACCAAAATTATCGATGGCTGGTTAATCCCCCGTGCCGAGGCTAAAAAGGCTGCTAAACAAGCGCCTGCCCCTGCTCCTGCTCCGGTTGCTGCAGCCCCTGTTATCGAAGAAGTGGCCAAAGCTAATGGCTTAGAGCCTAAAACAGTGGCCGCAATTATGGCAGCAATTAGCATGCAAAGCGATGTGCCTTTAGCTAATTTACATTTTACGGCAATTAGACGAGGCAATACTAATCGTCATGGTTGGGCCGATAGCGGCACTATTGATATCATAAATACCCGACAAACTTATCTATAAATTAGGAGGCAAATTATGAAGAAGTATAATGTTACCGTTAATGGTGAAATGTTTTCTGTTGAAGTAGAAGAAATTGGTGGCGCAGCTGCACCTGCTGCTGCACCTGCCGCTGCACCGGCACCGGTTGCTGCTGCACCTGCTCCCGCTGCTCCGGCACCTGCACCGGCACCTGCTGCTGCTCCTGCTGCCGCTGCTGCTCCTTCCGGCAATGCTATTGTTAGCCCCTTGCCCGGCACTGTTTTAAAGGTAAATGTAGCTATTGGCCAAGCCGTTAAGGCCGGCGAAGTGCTATTAGTATTAGAGGCTATGAAAATGGAAAATGATATCACCGCCGAGGCCGATGGTGTGGTAAGCGCCTTGCATGTATCGGTAGGCTCTACTGTTCAAAGCGGTGATGCCTTAATCTCCCTTTAAGACATTTAAAACAGTTAAATAAAAAAGGAGGTTAAGAAATGGATATATTCCAATCATTATTGGATTTTTTCCAAAGTACAGGCTTTGCTAATTTTAATCCTTTAAACGGGATTATGATTTTGATATCTTTACTGCTCTTATACTTAGCCATTAAGCGGGGTTTCGAGCCTTTATTATTGGTACCGATTGCCTTTGGTATGATGCTGGCTAATATCCCGATTAGCGGGGTTATGGATCCGCCGGTATATCAATTTATGGCTGATGGTATTACTCCGATGGTAGATACCGCCCATGGTGGTTTATTGATGGAGTCGATTGGTGGCGTTATTTATTATTTATATCAAGGCGACCATTTAGGCATTTTCCCGCCCTTAATCTTTATGGGTGTTGGCGCTATGACCGATTTTGGCCCCTTGATTGCTAACCCTAAAACTTTGCTTTTAGGTGCTGCTGCTCAGTTGGGCGTATTTATCACTTTTTGGGGTGCATTATTGCTTAATGATTTTGTACCCGGTGTTAATTTTACTCCGCAACAGGCGGCCTCGATTGGTATTATCGGTGGTGCAGATGGCCCTACTGCTATCTTTTTGGCTACTAAATTAGCTCCGGAATTATTGGGTGCTATTGCGGTTGCTGCATATTCTTATATGGCCTTAGTGCCGATTATCATTCCGCCGGTGGCGCGTTTATTTACCACCAAAAAAGAGCGGATGAGGAGGATGACGCAGTTAAAGCCGGTAAGCAAAACCACCAAGATTATTTTCCCGATTATAACGACTTTGGTGGTATCATTCTTTGTACCGGATGCAACGGCCTTAATTGGTATGTTGATGCTTGGTAATTTATTCAAAGAGTGTGGGGTAACTGATCGTCTTTCCGATACTGCTCAGAATGCTTTGATGAATATTGTTACCATTTTGCTGGGTGTTTCGGTGGGTGCAACTACGGAAGGTACCAGTTTTCTTACCCCGGAAACTTTATCGATATTCTTCTTGGGCTGTTTTGCCTTTGCCGGTGGTACCGGTGGTGGTGTATTGATAGCCAAGATTATGAATTTATTCTTAAAGGAAAAGATCAATCCTTTGATTGGTGCAGCCGGTGTATCGGCCGTACCGATGGCCGCACGAGTGGTGCAGAAGATGGGTCAGGAGGAAGACAAAACCAATTGGCTCTTGATGCATGCGATGGGGCCGAATGTGGCCGGTGTTATCGGTACAGCCGTAGCCGCCGGTGTATTCTTGACTTTATTCGGATAGGTAATAAAACGAGGGGGCTATCGCAAATTGCGATAGCCTCTTTTTATGCTAGCAAACCTATATAATCCGAACCGAAGTAAAATACCCTAAAAGGCTAGCAATCGAAGATAAGTCAAGATATCAAAAGCAGCTAGCGAGTAGAGAAATTTACTAAACTGTAAAATGTAGTTGGAGCGGTATTTTTAATTTTCCAGGTGGGGCG
>CAYJPF010000145.1:0-5039 GCA_964372025.1 uncultured Peptococcaceae bacterium
TAGGCTGCAAAGGGTGGACACGGATTTTTTTGTAGGGGGTGATAGTGTTGTTAGTGTGCATAAATCTCCTTATTTTATTGCCACTTCTTTATGGATATTTGATAGCTTTGGGTGGGATTTATGTTTGGCATAGAGCAAAGTCATATCTTGTGGTTTAACTCCATTCTAGCATACTTTAGATAACTTGACAACAATTACCAACAAAACCATACAAATTAAAGTATATTTTAAATCTCACGATAAAACCTATATAACCATATCCAAACACGAAAGGAGCCAAACCAATGAAAGGCATCATCCTAGCAGGTGGCAGCGGCACTCGTCTTTATCCTTTAACTATGGTCACTTCCAAGCAGCTATTGCCCATATACGACAAGCCAATGATTTATTATCCTTTATCCACCTTAATGTTGGCCGGAATAAAGGATATTTTGATTATATCCACCCCCCATGATTTACCCAATTATATCAAATTATTTGGCGACGGACATGATATTGGCCTTAACCTATCCTACAAAGAGCAGCCTTCGCCCGATGGCTTGGCGCAAGCCTTTATTTTAGGTCGCGAATTTATTGGTGATGATGATTGCGCCATGATTTTGGGCGACAATATTTTCCATGGCAATGGCCTAACCGAGCAGCTTAAAAAAGCTGTCGATAATAAAGGTCGAGCTACCGTTTTTGGTTATTATGTCAATGATCCAGAGCGCTTTGGCGTGGTTGAGTTCGACCAAAACGGCAAAGCAATTTCCATTGAAGAAAAGCCGGCACAGCCTAAATCCAATTATGCGGTAACCGGCTTATATTTTTATGATAATTCGGTTTGCGATTATGCCGCCAACCTTAAACCTTCAGCACGCGGCGAGCTGGAAATTACCGATTTAAACCGCATTTATCTCGAGCAGGATAAGCTGGACGTTATCACCCTTGGCCGTGGCTATGGCTGGCTGGATACCGGCACAGTTGATAGCCTAACCGAAGCCGGCGAATATGTTAAGGTTGTCGAGCAAAGGCAAGGCTTGAAGATTGCCTGCATCGAGGAAATTGCCTATAAAAATGGCTGGATTGGCTTGGATAAGTTGACAGCGATTATTGATAAATATGGCAAGAGTAATTATGGCGAGCATTTGCGGCAGGTGGCTAATGGGAAGATATTGTATTAAAATGAAGGAGTAGACTAATGCACCTAAACCCCACCCCCCTCCCCGACCTCTACCTCATCGAGCCGCAAATTTTCGACGATCAGCGTGGTTGGTTTATGGAAAGTTATTCTAAAATCAAGCTGCCTCAAATCACTTGCGATTTTGTGCAGGACAATCATTCTTATTCGGCAACTAAAGGCGTTTTGCGGGGAATTCATTTTCAAAACGGTGATTATGCCCAGGCCAAGCTGGTACGTTGTATTCGTGGTGCTGTGCTGGATGTGGCTGTTGACTTGCGCTTAGGCTCGCCAACTTATAAAAAATGGCTGGCGGTGGAATTATCTGCCGAAAATAAAAAACAACTTTTTATTCCCCGTGGTTTTGGGCATGGCTTTTTAACCTTAACCGATGAGGTGGAATTTGTCTACAAAGCCGACAATTATTACCATGCCCCAAGTGATCGCAATATTCGTTGGAATGACCCCGATTTAGGTATTGATTGGGGCATCGATAACCCTATTTTATCAGATAAAGATGCTCTTGCGCCCTATTTAAAAGACAGTGATTGCAATTTCCAATATGATGCATTACGATAACTTTAACAGGAGGTAAGCATGAAAACAATTATCGTTACCGGCGGTGCCGGTTTTATCGGTAGCAATTTTATCCACTACATGATGGCAAAATACCCGGACTATAAAATTATCTGCATTGATTGCCTAACCTATGCCGGCAATTTGGAAAATTTGACGGCGGTGATGAATAAGCCCAATTTTATATTCTGCAAAATAAATATCACCGATCGCGAACAAATATTCAACCTTTTCGAGCAGGAAAAGCCAACAATAGTTGTTAATTTTGCTGCCGAAAGCCATGTCGATCGCTCGATTGAAAACCCCGGCGTTTTCCTAGAAACCAATATTTTGGGCACTCAAACTTTGATGGATGCCTGCCGCAAATACGGTATCGAGCGTTTCCACCAGGTATCTACCGATGAAGTTTATGGCGATTTGCCGCTCGACCGCCCCGATCTTTTCTTTACCGAAGAAACGCCAATTCATACCTCCAGCCCCTATTCGGCTTCAAAAGCGGCGGCCGATTTATTATGCCAAGCCTATCATCGCACCTTTAAGCTGCCGATAACCATTTCCCGCTGCTCGAATAATTATGGCCCTTATCATTTCCCGGAAAAGCTAATTCCCTTGATGATTGCTAAGGCCTTGGCCGATCAACCGCTGCCGGTTTATGGTACCGGCGAAAATATTCGTGATTGGCTATATGTAGAAGATCACTGCTCGGCCATTGACTTGATTATTCATAAAGGCCAAGTTGGCGAGGTTTATAATATTGGTGGCCATAATGAAAAAACTAATTTAGATGTGGTAAAAATAATTATTGCTGCTTTGGGCAAAGATGAAAGCTTGATTAAATTTGTAACCGACCGTGCCGGCCATGATATGCGTTATGCTATCGACCCTGCCAAAATTCATAATCAACTGGGCTGGCTGCCTAAAACCAAATTTGCCGATGGCATAAAAATGACCATTGATTGGTATTTAAATAATCAAGATTGGTGGAAAAAATTATTAAAATGATTTTAGTAACCGGGGCAAATGGCCAGGTAGGGCATGACCTAATCAAGGAATTAACCAAGCGCAATATGCCCTGTGTCGGCATAGATCGCAATGATTTGGATATTACAGATAAACCGGCGGTAATGGATTATATCAGCCAATTGCAACCTAAAGCCGTCATCCATTGTGCGGCCTATACTGCCGTTGACCAGGCCGAAGATGAGATTGATTTATGCCGCAGCGTGAATGTTGACGGCAGCAAATACATAGCCCAAGCTTGCCGCCAAGTGGGGGCAAAAATGCTTTATCTTAGCACCGATTATGTGTTTAGCGGCGAGGGCGAAGAGCCTTATCAGGTTGATAGCATACCTGCACCGGGCAATGTTTACGGCCAAAGCAAGCTGGATGGCGAATTAGCAATCCGTGATATTTTAGAGCAGTATTTTATCGTCCGTATTTCTTGGGTTTTTGGCACAAATGGAGCTAATTTTGTTAAAACGATGTTACGCCTAGGGCGGGAAAAGGCTGAAATTAAGGTAGTAGCCGATCAAATCGGCTCGCCCACTTATAGCGTTGACTTAGCCAAGCTGCTTTGTGATATGATAGCAAGTGATAAATATGGGATTTATCATGCAACCAATGAAGGCTATTGCTCTTGGGCGGATTTTGCGGCTGATATTATTCAAAAAGCAGGATTTAATTGTCGAATTATTGAAATAAACAGTACCCAATACGAAACCAAGGCTTATCGTCCGCTTAATTCACGTTTGAGTAAAACAAACCTGGCTAAAGCAGGATTTACTCCATTGCCTATCTGGCAGGACGCTCTAAATAGATATTTGCTTGAGATTGGAGAAATGTCCACATAATATGACACTGATCAAATTAGATGCGAATATGCTGCGCCAACTGCAATTAATTGAATTGGAATTATTGCTGGAGGTTAAGCGAATTTGCCAAAAATGCGATATACATTATAGTATCATTGCCGGAACAATGCTAGGTGCGGTGCGCCATGGTGGCTTTATTCCTTGGGATGATGATGCCGATATCGCCTTACTTAGGCCGGAGTATGAAAAATTCCGCCTAGCTTGCCAAACCGAATTGGATACGGAGCGCTTTTATTTTCAGGATCATCGCAATACCCCCGGTTATCGCTGGGGTTATGGCAAGCTGCGCCGCAAGAACACGATTTTTCTACGTGAAAATCAAGAGCATATGCCCTATCAGCAAGGTGTTTTTATTGATATTTTCCCGCTTGATCAAGTGCCGGAGAATAAATTTTTGCGAACGATAGCTAATTTTCATTATTTTTGCATCAGAAAAATAATGTGGAGCCCGGTGGGAATGCTCGCTGCTAAAGCACCTTTTAAACGAAAATGGTTTAAGTTTTTATATAATTTTTTTGGCGATAGAGTATTTGCGCATTATGATAAATTGATTGCCAAGGCAGCCCAAAAATCATCAAAATGGGTAAGGATTTTAACCTTCCCCACCCCTAATAAGGAATATGCTTATCTTAAAGAATGGTATCAAAGCAGTGTGCCTATTGAATTTGAAGGCCATATTTTTGCCGGCATTGCCGATTATGATGCCTACTTATCGTTTAAATTTGGCGATTATATGTCGCTACCGCCCGAAAAAGATCGTAAAGTTCATCCGGTTACTCAAATTAAGCTATTAGATTAAACAAACTCACCGAGGTTAATAATATGAAAAAAGTCATTACCTATGGCTCTTTCGATTTATTCCATGAAGGCCATTATAATTTATTAAAGCGCGCCAAAGAGCTGGGTGATTATTTAATTGTGGGCATTACCACCGAGCATTATGATATCAGCCGCGGCAAGCTTAATGTAATTAACCCTTTGATGAAAAGAATTGAGAATGTCCAAAAATGCGGCTTTGCCGATGAAATAATTATCGAAGACCATGCCGGCCAAAAAGTTGAAGATATTATCAAGCATCATGTGGATATTTTTACGGTTGGCTCAGATTGGGTTGGTGTTTTTGATTATCTAAAAGAATATTGCGAAGTAGTTTATATCGAGCGCACCAAGGGGATATCCAGCACCATGCTGCGTGAAACCCAATATGAAATTGTCCGTTTGGGGATAATTGGCAGCGGCAGAATTGCCGATCGCATTGTGCCGGAGGCCAAATATGTTAGCGGCTTGAATATCGAGGCTGTTTATAATCCTAATTTAACCAGTGCCCAAAACTTTGCCGAAAAGCATCAATTAGGCTTTGCCTCCGATGATTTGACAACTTTTTTTGCTAAAATTAATGCTGTATATATTGCATCCCCCCATCAAAGCCATTA
>CAYJPF010000146.1:0-4984 GCA_964372025.1 uncultured Peptococcaceae bacterium
AAAACCGTTTGCGGTTCAAGCCTTTTCACGCTAGTTTTTGCGACCAAAAAGTAACAACCCCCTCTGCGACTAAAGAAAATAAACTAGCAAACGTAGGCGAGGGCAGGAAAAACCTGCAACACACGGAATACAAACCAAACTAACTATCCGCCAGCAAATATAAGAAACCTACAACCCAGCTAACAAAAAGCAACAATCAACAAAGACAAACCTTTCAACACACAAAATACAACCCAAACCAACTATCCGCCGAAAAACATAAGAAACCTAAAACCCAGCTAACAAAAACCTACAAAAACAAATCTACAAACAAAGAGGCTGCTGCAATAAATAAATTTGCAACAGCCTATACTTCTTGCCATCTCAAAAATAAACCTTACTTTCTTAAACCAACGCTAAACATAACATCTCGCTTAGCGTAGAGCACTTCATTTCTATTTGCTACGCAAATAAAAATAGCAGCTATCTTTCAATTTTTGTCAATTCTATTTTTGATTTGCTACTTTGTTAGCTATCAGTTCTTACCTTTACTTCCTATTAGCTAATGCAATTGAAAGATAAAAATTAAAAGATTAAAATCAAAAGATTAAAACCATTACTTTTTGGTAAAAAGTAATACAAAAACTTTTAACTTTTTATGATTTTAGGTTTCTTTCTTTTCAAAATTGTCCTATTAGCGCTTTTCTTGTTCCAATATAATCAAATCCATTACATCCTCCTCCTTCATTAATAATAACATCTGATTCTTTATTACATCACGCACCATCTGTCTGGCATTACGGTTAACTTTAAGCAAATTAGCAATAGTTATTGCATCAATCGCCACCAATCCGGCATTAATATCATTTAATATATCACCGGCACGCAAATCCAAAACACCTGTTAAACCGCGCGAACTCTTAACTTTATTGCCCAAAATACTATCTCTAAAATCGCTGAATTTATGCACTCTATCATCAATAAAAAATCGCAAGTAATATTGCCCCGGCTCCAAATTGCTAAATAAAAATTGCCCTGCTAAACCGCTTGCATCAGGTGCACTAAAAATTGCATCAATAATCGCCAAATCCCCATCTAATAAAGCAATGCCTATATCATTAAGCAAATCCTCGCCCTCATCCATTAAACCATCACCATTACCATCAAACCAAACCTGACCACCAATAGCTACTTTAGTGTCAGGTATTTTTTGTATCTTAATGCCAACCTTTTCGGGCTCTACAGCCAGCAATTGCCGGCTTTGCCCCTCCATATCCACATAGCTGATATTTGCAGCAAAGCTATTCCAAGCCACCTGCTCCGGCTCAATACCAACCGGAGCCAAGCAGTTTAGATAAATCTCTAACCTTTCGCCCGGCTTTAAAATCAAATTTTGGCTAATTAACTTAAAAGAACGCAGCTTAATTAAATCCTCCGGTATGCCGCTTTGCCAATTATCATCATTACCAATCATATTAAATGCTGCACCAAAACGTAGAGGATTTACGCTTTCGGAATAGGCAATTTCTATACCGCTTTCATCATCTGTAGGTAAAATTTTAGCGCTTATTTCATTTAGCAGATAAACACTAAATTGGCTATTTCGCTTTTGATTTACCTGAATAACCCCCTGATCATTTACATGTGGCAAAATATCCACAATTTCGATTAAATCCAGATTGGCATTACCGATATTTTCCAAGCTAATTAAATATTGCAATTTGCCACCCGGATAAGTGCTTGCTAATTGTGGATACTCTGTAAAAACAGCATCTAAGCTGCCTTTTACCTTTTGATTAGCACTAACTGCTGCAAAAAATTGAATATTACTCTTAAGAATATTACTCTGCACATAATTTAGGCCAATACCTTGCAAATTACTAATGCCAAGGCTATCCTTATAAATAGTATTATTAGCAGCAACCGCTAAAGCATTTTGGCAATTAAGCAAGCTAAAGGCATCTATCATCCCATAGGCACCGACCTTTACTTGGGCCATAAAGCTGATCTTAATCTTAGCTAATTGCCTAAATTCAAAACTATTATTACCGCTATATTCAAATTTAATTAAATTATAGCCCGGGCTAAATTCTTCGCTTATAATTGGCTCCGGATTAAATGGCATAATCTGCTCAAAAATATCACTATATGTATAAGTTACGTTACTGATATTGCCTAATTTGGATGGCAAAAAGCAAGCAATAATCGGATTATTCAAACGCGATCGACGGCAGGAAATATTAAGGCTAACTTCGATTATATCGCCGGGCTTCAAATCATTATTGGCTGTCCACTTAAGTTCAGGTAATAGTACGCATGTATTAGCAATTATCGTCGCAAAACTACTATTTATTGTTTCAGTTTGCTCATTTTGGCTATAGGAGCAATCAAAACCGGCCAGCAAAATAGCTTCCATGGCAATTTCCGGACGAACTATCCCTAAAAAACGAGGGCTATTACGCTGCCTTAAGCCAATAATAAATTGCGGAAAGCGCCAATGCAAATAGCGTGGGCTATCGGTTATGCTTAGATAATCGCTTAAATCAAAATTACTATTTGTATCTGTATTAAAAGTACCAATATTTATGATTTTTCCATTTTTGGTTTCGCATTCGATTTGATAGCTTAGGTTAATATTTTCCTGAAGAGCTTTAATCCAAAATGTGCCGCTACTAAACTGATAAAAATCTGCTTGAGCTGGCAATTCTATGCTTAAACTTGTGTTTTCTAAGATCTGGTTACCATCATTTTCGATATTAAATTGATAACAAATATATTGCTCGGGCAAGCTGTAATCCGGCCCGTACAAACCAAGTGTTGCCTGATATTTAGGTGCACTTAATATTACAGTATCCATAATAGTTTGGCTAACTAGCCCATTTAAACTATAAGTTGTACTTAAAGCAAATTGGCTGCCCACTACTAAGCTGGACGCAATTTTAGCTTTGTAGATAAATTCATATTTTTGACCACTATAGCTGCCTATTTCTAAAATTACGCTATCATTTTGGATAATCGCATTGAGGCCGTCGGCGCTTTTATCGGCAAATTTTGCCGAGCGATCATAGCCGATAATTGGATAATTTTGATCTATAATTAAACCATTTATCTGCGGACAGCTAATTTGCAAGGCTTCTAGTTTTGCGCCTAAATCACCCACATTTTCGAGTGTAATTTTAAAATAAACTTCGCTGCCGGGGGCAGGGCTACTAGCAGGCAAAATTAGTTGGCGGCTTAATTCAAATTGGCCATTTAGCTTTAGGCTAATCGGGGCGGCTTCGGCAATTTGCAATAACTGGCCATTAATCCAAAGCTGGGGCTTGGCTATAAAATTGGCATTGGTAGTGGCCTTTAAATTAAAGTTTAAGCTAAAATCTAAGCGCAAGGCTAAGCCTAAATCCTCAATAGCTGCAAATTTAAAAACAATTTCTCGGCCGCTTGCTATTTCATTTTCAATAACCGCGATAACCGGTTGCTGATAATTGCCAAGCTTAATATCTAAATAATCCGGTATTTCGATACGAATTTCTGCCTCTGATATATTGCCGATTATATCATTAAACGCTAAATCCAAACTATATTTAAATTGCTGTTCAAAATTACCACTTAATTTGTCAACTTGTATAATTAACATAATTCTCCTCTTTCTTTAGCTTTTTTCTTTTTATGGCAACTGCAACAATTGCTATTATCTGCATCCATGGTTTGATAAATTTCCAAGGCGGCATTTACCTTATTCAGCAAAATCCACTCTTTAATTATAATGCTATTTAGCAGGCTTTGGGTGCTTTTAGACAATTTATTTAGGCTAGTGGCGCATAAATCATTATAGGCATATTTTTTGATTAATTCCTGGGTTTTTTCGCCCTCGGCATTTAAAAGATGCGCCAAGGCCAGTTCTTCTATCGCTACAGATTCTAATAGTTCCAAGACAATTTCTGTAACATTTGGGTGGCTTTTTCTTTCGGGAAACTGAGGCATGCCCATTATATCTCCTCCTTTCTTAACAATATTATATGTTGCCGCGGCTTAATGTAACACTTAAAAATTTTGCTCATATCTTATAAATAAAAAGCATTGAGGTGAAAATATGAACATTTTTTCTAAAATTTTTGCCAAGTCAAAAATAAATGATAGCGATAATGCCAGCTTAGCCCCAGCACCATCATTTAGTGATGCTTCGCAATCTCAGCCTAGCGAGCAGCCAAGGCAGCCTTTGCCATCTGCGCAAAATTCAGCTGATATTAAGGCAAAAGCGGCTGATTTAAGCTTTAATAATTTTGCAAATTTGGCTTTTAGCAGCAATTTAGCGCAAGAATTAAATTCCTTAGCCAATATTAATTATCGACCACATTTTGATAACTTAGAGCAATTTAAAATCGACTTTAAGCAAATTAAGGCCGAACTTATCATCATTGAAAAAATTGCAAAAGCAAAGCCAACCTTTAACCAAAATACTGATTTTGAGGCCTTATATCAATCATTTACCACATTTTGCCGCAAAAATGAAGGTTTTATTGAGCAAATCGAGCAATTATTGGCTGCAGAAGCTGCTTTAAGCAGCGAAATTGTAAAATATAGCGATATAGTTGCCGAAATGGCTGCCAAGTATAAACTATCGCCCGATTGGGGTGGCAAAAAACCGCAAATGATTAATTTAGGCCAGCAGCTAAATCAAAAACGCAGCGCATTATTAGATCAAGAGGAGGCTTTAAAGGCCAAAGCCGGCAATATTTATGGCCAAATGCAGGAATATCATGATTTATTCTGCCAAAATGCACAATCTTTAAAAGAATTTATCCAAACTTAGCACTATTTGTAAAAAAAGAGCATAGTATATAGAGGGAATACCCCATAAAACATTTTAGGAGGAAACAATTATGTCAATGCCAACTATCCCCAGTATCGATCCTTCCATTAGTATCAGCCGTGATGATTCGATTAATATTATTTTATCGTCTATCGGTATGGAGGAGCTTAGCTTAGCCCATATTTTAAATGCCGA
>CAYJPF010000147.1:0-4927 GCA_964372025.1 uncultured Peptococcaceae bacterium
CGGTCGTTTTTGGTTACTTTTTGCGACCAAAAAGTAACAACCCCCTCTGCGACCAAAGAAAATAAACTAACAAATGTAGGCGAGGGCAAGCAAAACCTTTCAACCCACGAAGCACAACCCAAAATAAATATCCGCCGATAGATGTAAGCAACCTATAGCCCAGCTAGCAACAGGTAACAAAATCAAAAGCAAACCAAACAACCCACGAAGCACAACCCAAACAAACTATCCGCCGATAAATATAAGCAAGCTAAACCAAAGTTAACAATAAACCAACAAACATCACAAAACGAATACAATCCATCCAATTCAAGATAAAAAACAAACTAAAACTTTTAATTTTCTTCATCTATGCGCTTAAAGCGCGCACCACTACCCCATACCGAAGCCACCAATAATACCTCCACATAAGCATTCTTATCAATACTTGCTAAATGCTTCTTAATATTCATCGATTCCTTCGGCGAACACACGCAGGATAACTGCACTTTTCTTTGCTTCGTATACGCTCCCGTTATCTCCTTTATCGTTACCCCCCGCTTTACCCGGGTGATGATATACTCCGCCATCTCCTCATGCTTCTCGGTGATAATCTCATGCTTATATACCCTAGTGCCAAAATCAAACATCACATAATCAATTACTTTAGTAAAGATTATCTCGCCCACTAAACCATATAAGGCAATCTCGAAATTAAATACCAAACCGGTAAATAATAATACCAAACCATCTAAACCCATCATTATATAATTTACATTAATAAAAGGGACCAGCCTATTATTGATAATCTTAGCTATCGTATCAGTTCCGCCAAAAGTAAAATGATAACGCAATACTATACCAATCCCCAAACCGTAAATTAGGGCAAAGGTTATTAAGGCCAATATCTTATCTTCTATTATTAATTCGATATTTAGATATTGGATAAGCATCAAAAAAGCCGGATATGTTAATGATACAAATAACATCTTTAATACCGCCTGCTTGCCTATAAAAATAAAGGCCACCACAAAAATAAAGGCCGTGATAATATAACTGATAATCGAATAGTTAATATTAGTTAAGCTTTCTAATACAATAGCCAGCCCTGTTACCCCGCTGGTATTAAAATCATTGGGCGCCAAAATAGCCGCCACCGCAAAAGCTGTTATAAAGCTGCCAATCATGGCCATAAAATGCTCTTTTATTTTCATTTTTACACCTCTTAAATTATTTGCGTTCTCATCTTAACTTAAATTAAGCTAAAATGCAATAGCAATTTTTATTTTTTGAATAATTAGTTTTAATCTGCCTTTAATCTAAATGATTTATAATTAAGCACGAACCGATAATCCGAACCCATTTTTATCCCAGTTTGCCGGCTTCATACGGCACTACCAGCCCTTGGAATACTACCAGTAAAAGGACTAAAACAAAAGTAGGTGCAGCATGCGTATTCTTATTGCCGAAGATCAAAAAGATATGAATAATATCATCGCCAAACAATTGCAAAGAGAAGGCTATACCACCGATAGCTGCTTTGATGGCCAAGAAGCCTTAGATTTTATTACCGCCACCGAATACGATGCCTTAATCCTAGATATCATGATGCCCAAGCTCGATGGCTTTGCCCTAATTAGCCGTATTCGTAGCCTAGGTATTGCCACCCCGGTTATTTTTTTAACCGCCCGCGATACCATCGAAGACCGAGTTAAAGGCCTGGATTTGGGCGCTAATGATTATCTGATTAAACCCTTTTCTTTTGCCGAATTACAGGCGCGCCTTAGGGCTTTAATTCGCAAAAGTAGCGGTAATCTTACCAATATCTATCAAATTGCCGATTTACGCGTTGATATCAATGCCAAAACCGTGCAGCGCAATGGCCTGGCAATTAGCCTTTCGGCCAAAGAATATGCCATTTTAGAATATCTTATTATCAATCAAGGCCTGGTACTAAGCCGCGAAAAAATCGAAAACCATATTTGGAATTTTGATTATGAAGGCGGCACCAATGTGGTGGATGTTTATATCCGCTATTTGCGTAAAAAAATCGACGATAATTTTGAACCTAAATTAATCCATACCGTGCGCGGCATGGGCTATGTGCTAAGGACAGACTAATGAAAAATATTTCGGCTAAACTAAAACTAACTTTATCAACCGGCCTGCTGATGAGCGTAATGGCTATTATTGTACTTTTGCTATTATTTTCCTTTAGCGATAATATTATCCGCGATACCGGCAGCGCCCAATTGCAAAAAGTGATAACAGATAATGCCGACGAGCTGGAATACGATGATGGCAGGTTGGATATCGAGGATATCGATTTTTTTAAAAATAATGTTTATACTTTAGTTTATGATACCAAAGGCAATTTAGTTTATGGCGATTTTCCCGAGCAATTTAACCATAATCCGCCCCTGCAAGATAAAAAGATATCGCAAATTAGCAGCGGCGATAGCCTTTATTATATTTATGATCTTTTATCCGATGTAGAGGATTATGATCAGCAGCTTTGGCTAAGGGGGATTATTCTTGTTGATGAAGTGGCCGAGGGTATTGCCGGTATTTTAAGAATTGCGCTTTTTGCATTGCCTGCTTTTATTATTGTGGGGATGTTGGGTTCTTATTTTATTGCTAAGCTTACTTTTAAGCCCATCGACCAAATTGTTCAAACGGCAGAGCATATCAGCCATAGCGAGGATTTATCTTTGCGGCTTAATCTAACTAATTCCAGCCGGGAAATTCAGCGCTTAGCTACCACTTTTGATCATATGATCAATCGCCTGGAAAATGCCTTCGAGGCCGAAAAGCAGTTTTCGCAAAATGTTTCGCATGAATTAAGAACCCCAACAGCCATCATTTTGGCTCAAAGCGAATTTGGCCTAGATCAGCAATCAAATGCCGCCGATCAGCAAGAGGCTTTAGAGGTTATCCAGCGGCAAGCAGGGCGGATGTCGCGCTTAATTGGCGAGCTTTTAGCTTTAAGCCGCTTAGAAAGAGGCCTCGAAAAACCACAGTTTAGCCTGCTTAATCTAAGCGAATTAATACAAATTATCTGCGAAGAACAAAGTATTATTGCTATGCAAAATATCGAGCTAAAAGCCGATATTAGCCCCAATATTATGCTTGAGGGCAATCGTTTAATGCTGGTTAGAATGATTAATAATTTGCTAAGCAATAGTTATCATTATGGTAGGGAAAATGGCTGGATACAAGTTAGTTTAAGATCAGATGGCGAGCAAATTAGCTTAAAAATTGCCGATAATGGCATTGGTATTGCTAAGGAGGATATCCCCAAAATTTGGCAGCGTTTTTATCAGGTAGATAAAGCACGCACCACCGATAATAGCGGCAGCATGGGCTTAGGATTGGCCATGGTTTTGCAAATTGTAAAAATTCATGATGCCGAGATTTTTGTAACAAGCGAGCCTAATCATGGTAGCTGTTTTACAATTATTTTTAAAAAAGTTTAGTTGCTTTAATCTTCTTTTAATCTTGGCCATTTATAATCAAGTTATAATAAAGTTAGAAAGGTGGAGATTTTAATGAAATATCAACTAGGAACAAAAATATGGGTTTTAATACTGGCAGGAGTAATTATAGTTGGAGGCACGGTAGTTTCGCTGTCTGCTCAATCTAATTTGCAAATCCCCAAATATATAACTAAGGAGGAGGCGCAAAGCATAGCCTTTAATCATGCCGGGGTAGATGCTTTGGAAATCGAGTATCTATATAATAGCCTAGATAATGCCGACAATGAATACGAAATTGAGTTTAAATTAGCTAACGGCGAATATGATTATACCATTGATGCAATTAGCGGCAAGATTACCGAATATGATTTTGACCGACAACAGCCGGTGCTTAGCGCTACCAATCCGGAAGCCCAACCTGAGCCCCAGCCGGAAGCCCAGCCGGAAGCCCAACCGGAAGCCCAACCGGAAGCTCAACCGGAAGCCCAGCCGGAAGCCCAACCTGAGCCTCAACCTGAGCCTCAACCCGAGCCCCAACCTGCCGAGATTATCGAGGCTAGCTCTGTGCCGGTGGCTGCTTTGCCTGCCGAAACTATAGTAGTGGCCTCTACCGCGCAACAGCCGGAGCCCACGATTCCCCAAGCTAGCGATTATATCGGCGAGGAAAAGGCTAAAGCGCTTGCCCTAGAGCATGCCGGAATAAGTGCTGCCGATTATATGCATTGTAAATTAGATTATGATGATGGCCGTGCCGAATATGATGTTGAGTTTTGGCTGGATAATATCGAATATGATTATGAAATTGATGCCCTAAGCGGTGCTGTTTTAAGCTATGATTATGATGCCGAGTATAATTATCAGCCGGAGCCCACGATTCCCCAAGCTAGCGATTATATCGGCGAGGAAAAGGCTAAAGCGCTTGCCCTAGAGCATGCCGGAATAAGTGCTGCCGATTATATGCATTGTAAATTAGATTATGATGATGGCCGTGCCGAATATGATGTTGAGTTTTGGCTGGATAATATCGAATATGATTATGAAATTGATGCCCTAAGCGGTGCTGTTTTAAGCTATGATTATGATGCCGAGTATAATTATCAGCCGGAGCCCACGATTCCCCAAGCTAGCGATTATATCGGCGAGGAAAAGGCTAAATCGCTTGCCTTAGGGCATGCCGGAATTAGTGCCGATGCTGCCGGCCATATAAAATGCGAATTTGATTATGATGATGGCCGAGCCGAGTATGAAGTGGAGTGGCAAATTGGCCAAACGGAATATGAATATACTATTGATGCTGCAGGTGGTAATATCCTGGAATATGATATAGATACCGATGATTAAAGAGCGTAGCCAAGGTGGGTTAGGATTATGGGCTCGTGCTTAAGGTTTAAAAAGGTGGCTGTCGCATTGCGACAGCCACCGTTTTATATACATGGAGGTTATAAGTTTTTTACTTGATATTTTGGGCTGTT
>CAYJPF010000148.1:0-4921 GCA_964372025.1 uncultured Peptococcaceae bacterium
ATTTGCTAGTTTAGTACGTTTTTCTATTCGCTAGTTGCTTTTGATATCTTGACTTGTCTTCGATTGCTGCTCTTTTAGGGTACTCAAGCCCGGCTTGTAATCCCAGTTTTGCCTTGCGCCGAAAGCCTATTATTCTGTCTGTCTTAACTTGGCAATCCTTAAACATCACGGCCTTTATTTTTAATTTCCCAGACGGGGCAAAAACCGCCCCACCTGGAAAATTAAAAATACCGCTCCAACTACATTTGCTAGTTTAGTACGTTTTTCTATTCGCTAGTTGCTTTTGATATCTTGACTTGTCTTCGATTGCTGCTCTTTTAGGGTACTCAAGCCCGGCTTGTAATCCCAGTTTTGCCTTGCGCCGAAAGCCTATTATTCTGTCTGTCTTAACTTAGCTCTAGCAAAATAAAAAGGCTGTCGCAAATTTTTTTAATTGCGACAGCCTTAAAAAATATGGCTATTTAGAATACCTATAAGCTTAAACGCTATATAATAGCTGCCCATAGCTGGGGAAAGGCCAATAATCTTTGGCAACTAAAATTTCCATTTCATCGGCTATAATGCGGGTTTCTTGCATTAATGAGAAAATTTTATCGCGGCTGAATTGTGCCAGCTCGGTTGTGTTTTCAATATCACGAGCCTTAATTAAAAGCTCCTCCAAATCAATACAGCATTGATAAAGCGTATTGCTTAAAGCCGTTAATTTAGCAATGATCTTCTCCTCCATATCACATTGCAAATCAGGCATCACTTGCCTTTGAAGCAGGGCGCTTTGGCATAAACTATGATTGTACTTGCTTACCGCCGGCAAAATCTGACGCCTAATCATATCCACCATGGTCTGCCCTTCGATATTGATCACCTTATAATAGTTTTCCATTAGAATTTCATAGCGCGAATGTAGCTCTTCCTCGGTAAAAATGCCGTACTTTTCGTATAAGGCTATATTTTTAGGCGCAATCAGATAAGATAAAGCCTCCGGGGTGGAACGTAAATTTAATAGGCCGCGCTTTTCGGCCTCAACTTGCCAGTTATCGGTGTAGCTGTCGCCGCTAAAAATAATCCGCCGATGCTCGGCTATCGTATCATGAATTAATTGATGCAAGTCCTCTTTAAAATTATTGCCTTGCTCCAAATGGTTAGCAAAATTATCCAAGGCCTCGGCCAAAATTACATTTAAAATAGTGTTAATACCGGCAATTGAAAAAGAAGATCCGGGCATTCTAAACTCGAATTTATTGCCGGTAAAGGCAAACGGCGAAGTACGGTTACGGTCGGTAGAGGTGCAAGGGAAAGGCGGCAAGGCATCTACGCCAACTTTAATCGTTTTTTTGGTGGGATCTTGATAATCATTGCCACTTTCCAAAGCATCTAAAACCGCCTCGATTTCATCGCCCAAATAAAGCGAAATAATCGCCGGCGGCGCCTCGGCCGCACCTAAACGATGATCATTACCCGCCGAAGCACAAGATAAACGCAGCAAATCTTGATGATCGTCCACCGCCTTAATCACTGCGCATAAAAATAGCAAAAATTTAGCATTGTCAATCGGCGAAGTGCCGGGCTCGAAAAGATTTTCGCCGCGATCTGTCATCAAAGACCAATTATTATGCTTGCCGCTGCCATTGATGCCGGCAAAGGGCTTTTCATGCAATAAACAAGTTAGATTATGACGCTCGGCTACCTTTTTCATAAATTCCATAGTCAGCTGATTATGGTCGGTAGCACGATTGCTGGTTGTATATACACAAGCCAATTCATGCTGGGCAGGGGCAGCCTCGTTATGCTCGGTTTTAGCATAAACGCCCACCTTCCAAAGCTCGGTATCCAAATCCTCCATATAGGCCAAAACCCGCGGCCGCAAAGAACCAAAATAATGATCCTCCATCTCCTGGCCTTTAGGCGGCTTGGCGCCAAATAATGTGCGCCCACAGAAAAATAAATCCTGTCTCTTCTTATATAAGTCTTTATCTACCAAAAAATATTCCTGCTCGGCACCGGCACTGGTAACCACCCTTTGGCTGGTGGTATCGCCAAATAAACGCAAAATGCGCAAAGCCTGCTCATTAACACGCTCCATCGAGCGCAATAGTGGGGTTTTGCGATCTAAAACATGGCCATTGGACGAGAAGAATATCGAAGGAATATACAAGGTACGCTCCTTGATAAAAGCATAAGAGGTAGGATCCCAGGCGCTATAACCCCTGGCCTCGAAAGTAGCCCGCAAACCGCCGGAGGGAAAAGACGAAGCATCGGGTTCGTCTAGTAGCAATTCCTTGGCCGAAAACTCCATAATAACGCCGCCATCCTTGGTAGGACAAACAAAACTGGAATGCTTTTCGGCAGTGATGCCGGTCATCGGCTGAAACCAATGCGAAAAATGGGTAGCACCGCGCTCGATTGCCCAATCCTTCATAGCATTGGCAATAACGCCAGCTACGGTAGGATCTAGCGCTTGGCCAACCCGGCCGGTTCTTTTTAAGCTGGCATAAATATCTTTGGGCAAAGTGGCCTTCATGGCGGCCTCGTTATAGACCATTGTACCAAAAACTTCGGTTATTTTAGACATAGTTTACCTCCTAAAAAAAATAAGGCGCTGCAAACCTAAAGCAAAATAAGTTTGCCTTAGGTTTACAGCGCCTTTGCTGTTCACTTTTGTTATTATAAACATTTTTAGGATTATTGTCAAGTAGAAAATAGATTTTTTAAATAAATTTTAATATTTTATTATGGTAAAATATTAAAATTGTAAAATTATTTTTTTGATAATTTGAGATTTTTGAAGTAATAATATGCTTATAGTGGTGATTTGCTTTAAAACCTAAATTGTAAAAATAATTAGAAAACTATTGACAAATGGCTAACTATTTGCTATAATTTATCTATCAGGAAGTAACCTGATATCCACCGGGAATAGATTGAACTTAAATTGATTGAAGTTTGGCGCCGGGTAGGCAAATCAATTAAGCTCAGCGGTTTTAGGGAAAGGCGGATTAAGCAAGCCGGGTATGGCTAAGCTTATAAGCCGAATAGATGATTTAGCCAGCTAAGTTTTGTTAGACCCATGTTTTACCGGCTATTTTAAATTATTTGGCAAAGCCTGATTAGCAAAAGCAGTATCAAGCAACAAAATTAGTAGTAAGCTAAGCAGTAAACTAAGCAGTAAATGGTAGTGTTGGCAAGCAAGTTGGCCAAAAAGCCAAAGTTATCGATGACGCCATAGGCAGTTGATTAGTATAGCGGGTAGATTTTTAGCCGCCATACAGCTTAAAGCAAGTAGGGTACGCCAAGGGCAATAGTTGCGAGCAAGTGGCAATTATCAACTACAGCAAATTGCAATAAGAGTAATGCAAGCAACAAAATACCCCAAAGCAGGTAATGCCGCCACAGTTGTACGGCTAAACCCAAACGGAGCTTGCTAAAAGGGTAATGCTAATCCCCCAAAACCATATCAACTATAAGCGAGCTTTAGGCTTAAGGTTGAGCTAGCGGATGGCGCGCGGCATAGCGGAGCTTCTCAAGGCTAAAGGGATGCAGTCGAGCAGGTAGTCTGTGCCTCATCACCTTGTAGGAAGAGAACCATGCTTAAACAAAAATCCGTTCCAAAACCCAACCCAAAACAAGTTGTAGGCAAGAAGTTAAGTGCAAGGACTAAGCTTTAAGAACAAAGGTTTTAGGACTAATCTTTTAGGACTAGATTTTTAGGACTAAGCTTTTAGGACTAAGATGCAAGATCTAAGCTTTATAAAACAAATACGCAGGTAAATTCTAATTTATCCGGTCCGATTAAGTCCCGTAATTTTGCAAAAGCAAGGTAATTAGCTTTAAAGCAAAAGGGTGAAGGGTGCCACAGTGCAGGATAAGGTATCAGTATAGGCAGTTGCTGATAGTTGCGAAAGCAAGGGGTTTATATTGCAAAGTATTGCAAAGTTTTGTAAGGCAAAGTTTTTAAGCTAGTATTTTGCAGAACAAAGTTTTACCAATCAATAATTTGCAAGGCAAGAATTTGCAAAGGATGATTGCGCAAAGCAAGAATTTGCACGGCAAGTATGTGCAAAGTAAGAGTTTTCGTAGTAAGGTTATGAAAAGCAAGGGTTTGCATAGTAAGATTGCGCAAGGCAAAAATTTGCACAGTAAATATGTGCAAGGTAAGGATTTGCAAAGCAAGATTGCGCAAGGCAAAGATTTGCAAAGTAAGATTGCGTAAGGTAAGGATTTGCATAGTAAGATTGTGCAAGAGAAGGATTTGCATAGTAAGATTGCGTAAAGTAAGTGTTTGTTAAGTAGGATTACGCAAAGTAATGATTTGGCAAGTAAGGTTGAACAAGGCAAGAATTTGCCAAGTAAGATTATGCAAAGCAAGGATTTACAAAGCAAGGATTTACAAAGCAAGGATTTACAAAGCAAAGATTTAAAATTTGGGTAAAAGACTTTGGGTTTTGGTAAAGTGAAAGGGAAATGAGTAACTAAGGGCAGCTTAAATACTTTTAAAACTTTTAAAGATGACCACTTTCTGGTTTAACAACTAGTAATAAAGTTATGATGGAAGTATTACAACAAGGAACTCGCCCTATGTAAGCAAAATTTAACTGAACACCCCGGTAGGGTCAGTAAGCAACCTGATTAAACTTCATAGAGAGAGAAGTGTAAATGGAAAAGACAGAAATCAAGTAGCAAAGACGAGGATTGAATGTTAATCTTCGTCTTTGTCATTTTTTGGCTATATTAAGTATTAAGCAGCTGCCTAATAATATGTGGGCAGTTTTTTATTTGCTATAATTAGGTTTCTTTTGTTTCTTTTCTTTCCTCAAAAGAAAAGAAAGGTTTTAATCTTTAGCAGTTCGAGCAGAGTAATCGGCGGTTGTGTTGCTTAGCGTAAAAGGACTTGAACCCATACGCCCTTATTTAGGCTTAGCAGGCA
>CAYJPF010000149.1:0-4886 GCA_964372025.1 uncultured Peptococcaceae bacterium
AAACTAACAAACGTAGGCGAGGGCAGAAAAACCTTTCAACCCACGAAGCACAACCAATATAAATATCCGCCAAAAAATGTAGGCAACTTATAGCCCAGCCACCAACAACCAACAACTAACAACTAACAACTAACATCCAACAACCAACATCCAAAAATCAAAAATAAACCCCAAAACCCCTCTAATATCTAAACATCCAAATACCCAGGATCTTTAGGAATAATCATAGCAACAATTATATAAATCAACATCCCACCAATAAAAAAGCCCAGGAAAAAAGACAATACAACCCATAATATCCTCAAAATGGTTGGGTCAAAATTAAAATAGTTAGCTATACCACCACATACACCACTAAACATCTTGTTTTCGGTAGATCGATATAACTTTTTAGGAGTTGTCATAAAATCACCTTACTTCTGTTTTTTTGCCCAGCTATCCTTAAGCGATACCACCCGATTAAATACCGGCTTTTGCTCGCTGCTATCCGTATCATGCACAAAATAACCATTGCGCAAAAACTGATAACTCTCGCCCGCTTGCTCTTCGGCTAAGGCCGCTTCCACATAGGCCTCGGCCACAATTTGCTCCGATTGCGGATTAATATAATCAGTAAAATCTTGGCCTTCCGGCGTAGCATCGGGGTTGTCTAGGGTAAATAGCGGATTATAAAGCCTAATCTCGGCCTTTTTGGCAGTAGCACAATCCACCCAGTGAATTGTTCCCTTTACTTTTTTGCCACTGGTATCGCTGCCGCTTTTGGAATTAGGATCATAGCTGCAAATTAGCTCGCAAACTTCACCGTTTTCATCCTTGATAACCTCATCACAACGGATAATATAGGCATATTTTAATCTAACCTCTGCCCCCAAGCTTAGGCGATGGAAGCCCTTAATTGGTTCTTCCATAAAATCGCTGCGCTCAATATAAAGATGCTGGGAAAAACTAAGCGGACGGCGGCCGCTAGCTGTATCCTCGGGATTGTTTTCGGCACTTAAATTCGGCTGCTCATTCTCCGGCCAATTGCTTATGGTTAACTTTAAAGGCTCAAGTACTGCCATCCGGCGCAGGGCCTTTAAGTTTAGTTGATTACGCACACAATGCTCTAGTAAAGCCATCTCGACCATATTGTCGGCTTTGGCTACGCCTATTTTTTCGCAAAAATCGCGGATAGCAGCCGGCGGATAACCACGCCTACGCATCGCCGCTAAGGTTGGCATCCTAGGATCATCCCAGCCCTTAACATAATTGCCCTCTACCAAACGGCGCAATTTGCGCTTGCTCATCACCGTGCCTTCGATATTTAGGCGCGCAAACTCAATCTGACGGCTTTTGCAAGGCACAGAGCAATTATTCATCAGCCAATCATAAAGCGGACGATGATTTTCGAACTCCAAGGTGCAAATGCTATGGGTAATGCCCTCTAAGGCATCGGATAGCGGATGGGCAAAATCATACATCGGATAAATGCACCAATCGCTGCCGGTGCGCTGATGATGACTATGCTGAATACGATATAATACCGGATCACGCATATTAAAATTGGATGAAGCCATATCAATCCTGGCTCGCAATACCTTAGCGCCATCAGGATAAAGCCCCTTGCGCATATCGGCAAATAATTGCAAATTCTCCTCCACGCTGCGAGCAGCAAAGGGGCTGATTTGGCCGGCCTTAGTAGGCGTGCCACGCATTTCGCGCATTTCGTCTTGGCTTAAATCGCAAACATAGGCTAAGCCTTTATTGATTAATTCAATTGCAAATTGATACAATTGCTCAAAATAATCCGAAGCATAAAAAAGCCGATCTTGCCAATCAAAGCCCAGCCAATGCACGGTATCGATAATCGAATCGATAAATTCTTGCTCTTCTTTGGCCGGATTAGTATCGTCGAAGCGCAAATTGCAAAAGCCATTATGCTTGGCGGCAGTGGTAAAGTTTAGGCATATCGATTTGGCATGGCCAATATGCAAATAGCCATTAGGCTCGGGCGGAAAACGAGTATGCACCGGATGATCATATACTTGATTGGCCATATCCTCTTTGATAAAATTATCGATAAAGTTTTCTGCATAATTTTCGATTTTATTTTCTTCCATAATAACCTCCGTTGATTAGCTTATTAGCCTATAATAACATTATCTATGATAAAATACAAGCCGATAATAAAAGCAAAAAGTACAGTATATGTGATAACGCTGGTAATTAATACTTTTTGCAAATTAGCCTTAAAATAATCTGCTACAATAATGATGCATAAATGAACCGGCGTAACCATAACCCCACAATAACCCGAGGCAATAATTAAAGCCGTAAGCGGCAGCAAGTTAGCATCGGTGGCGGTGGCTAAAGCCAAGGGTAAGGTAATTGCCCCGGCGGCAATCGTCATGCCCGAAATAGCCGAAATAAAATAGGCCATCAAGGCAAATACCACAAAAGATGGTATCGGCAATTGGGATATGGTTTGCGGCACAATTTCCATTAAGCCGCAAAGTACTAAAATTTCGACAAAGGCCATCACAAAGGTAACCATGATAATAACTTTTAAATTGGTGGCTTCTTTAATTAAATGGGGTATTTGGTTAAGTTTAATTTTTTCTATTATAAATAATAAAACAATTGTGCCCAGGCAGGCTAAATAAATAGGTAAAGGGGTAACCATAATTATAGTTATTAATAATAGCAGCGGCCATAAGGTTGCCAGCAAGGCTAAAAACAGCTTGAAGCGCTTGCCTTTAACCGGGCTTTGCTTTTGTTCTTTAGGCAATTTGCGCAAAAACCAAAGGCCGATAATAAATACCAATACCCCCAGCGGAAATAAGGTGATAATTAAACTACTCATTGGCAAGCCGCTAATTTGAGCTGCAAAAATTATACAAGGATAGGTAGGAAAAAATAATTCCATAATATGGCGATACAGGGTATTTAAAAAAGTTTTTTCTTCACCGGTTAAATCGGTGCCTTGGGCGGCTTCTTCAATCATCGGTGCCGAAAATAAAGCACCGCCGGCCGAAGGCAAAAAGCCAATCAGCATCGGTAGCAGGCTAATATTTACCTTGCGGCTATGAAAAAGATTATCCATCGCTTTAAGCATTCTTTCCATATAGCCTTGCTTTTTCATAATTTCTTCCAAAATCATGATGCTATACATAATCAGCACCAATTCGATAGTAGACCAGCCAAACATGCCAATTAAAAAGGCCTCACCAAATGCCAAAGGTGGTGTTAAAAATAAAATGCCCAGCAAAACCGAGGCTACCGGCATAACAATATTAAGCGATATTTTTTTGCCTAATAAAATAATGATAATAATAAATACCGCAATAATTTTAAATAATTCCATAATAACTCCTTACATGGCCATTAGGCCTTGCCATAAAGTTCTTGAGCCAATAATAATTAAAACAATACCGCCTGCGGCCAGCGCCCATTTTTTAAATAGATTACGCCCCAAATGGCCGCAGTAAAAGCCGATAGCGGTACATACAAAGGTAATTGCTGCAATAATAGTTGCCGATTGTATAATCGATACTTGCATCACCGCTAAGCTAATGCCTACTGCCAGGGCATCTAGGCTGGTGGCGATGGCTTGAACAATCAATAGGCGCGGGCTTAAAATTAAACATACTTCATCTTGTTGATTGCGGTTACGCCAGCAATCAACAATCATTTTAAGCCCTAAAAATCCTAAGATAAAAAAGGCCAGCCAATGATCAAAAGCAGCAATATAATCGCCAATAGTTTGGCCTAAAAAGTAGCCTAAAGCAGGCATTATGCCTTGGGCTACACCAAAGGCCAAGGCTGTACATAGGCCTTGTTGCAATTTATGGCGGCCATTGCAGGCCATGCCATTACCAATGGCAATGGCGGTGGCATCCATGGCTAAAGCCAGGCTTAAAATTATTAAAGAAATTGTAGACATAAATTACCTCTTGGTATTGATAGCCAATTAGTAGCCGATTAAAAAGGTATCGATATCGGTTAAGCTATCATTGCTGATTTGATAATAATCGTGATGATCGATAATTTCTACTTCCAATTCAACTGGTGCTAGATAGCTAGGGTTTTTTAGGCCGGCGGCTAAAGTGTTTAGCAGGTTTAGGCTAAAAATTTCTTCGCGCTGATTGGCTTTTAGTTCTTTTTGGCTATAAACTTGATTGGCTAAAGCCAGCATATAATCATTGTTGATATTGGCGCTGATGGTATCGATGGGGTAGATGGTTAGGGTAAGATAATGATTATCATCTTGTTGATAGCTGTTGCCGATTTCGTATTTAATATTTTGATAGATTTGGCCAAAAACATTTTGGCTATAATTTTGGGTTTGAGAGCTTAGCAACTGATAATAAACCTGGCCATAATCGCTAAGAAAAAACTCGGCCTCTTGGTTTAGGTTTTGATAATAGGCAGCGGTTAGGGAGGAGGTATCGATATTGGCGGCAGCCAGCATATTAAGCAATTGGGGATCGTGATAATTGTGGTACAGCGATTGCAATTGCATATCTAAATAGGCCTCCACCTTTAAATCGGTGCCGGCCAAATAGTAGCTTAAACTTATGGCTATTATCAGCAGCAAAACAGCTGCGATAATAATTAGAACGCGTAACTTCATTATCAGCCCTCGGTGTTTTTAAAGCAATGTAGTGATTACCTTGTGATATAATTTTGCCATAAAAAATTCTTGGCCGTTCTTTGGCCGAGAATTTCCGGCGATTAAATAGAGTATATAATAATCGCCCTGCGATTATTATATCACAGTTTGTTAAAAAAGCAAATTATTTTATGATTAGCAAAATTAGGTAATTAAACAAAGTAGAATACCCTAAAAGGGTAGCAATCGAAGATAAGACAAGATATCAAAAGCAGCTAGCGAGTAGAGCAATTTA
>CAYJPF010000150.1:0-4884 GCA_964372025.1 uncultured Peptococcaceae bacterium
ACACTCTTCTTCCTAAATTGATGAGTGGTGAGTTGAGGGTGTAGTTATGCTTGAATTTTTGAAAAGTACAGAAATCCCTATATGGCTATATTTATTAGTAGCAATTTTACCAGTTGGAATTTCAATTTTCGTATTTTTGCGTCAAAACAAAATAATGAAACAGCAAAATAATACTGCTTTGTTTGATAAGAGGTATGAGCTGTATTCAAGAATAGAATTTATTTTAAAAAATATTACAGCTAATATTCTTATTATTACAAGCCTTGAATTTATTAAATTATTCGCTAAATCAGAATCAATATCAAAAGATAATCAAGAAAAAGAGGATGATAAGGAACTGTTTCTTACATATATGCATGTATTGTTTTGGGGTAGTATAAATACTATTGAAAAGTATGCTGCTGAAGATACTAAATTTAAATTTTTTCATACGCAAAAGAAAAAAGAGTTAGAAAAGTATCAACAAAATAAACTTGTCATTGACAAAATAAACGAATATCAGAGCTGTTTTGATAAAATTAATAGTTTATTTGTGTTATCAACAAAAGAAAAAGGTGATATTCGAAGAATAAAAGAAATATTAACCTTTCTAGAGAAACGAGTTGATATTTTTGGATTTAATTCAATTTTTAAAGACGATAACGATGAAAGCGTGGAAAGTAATTTAAAAGAGCTAGAGGAAATAATTTCTGAATCTTCATTGCTAAAAAGTCTAAAACAACAATTGGATTTGCATAGTAAAATAAGTATAAAAGACAAATTTAAGGCTATAATTATGAAAAAAACAGAGCAAGGTAGTGAAAAACAATCTCACAGAGCAGAAAAAAACAATTTTATAACAATTATCTTACCTCTTATTGTCACAACAGCAATTGCTGGGTTTCAAATCTATATATCAATAACACAGGTTAATCTTACAGGTTACCAACTTGAATTGTCAGAGCATCAAAATCTAATTTCTTCTGAGCAATCAAAAATCACAGAAACACAACTAGATATAATGAACCAACAAAATAATATAGCTTTATTTGATAAGAGAATTAGTGCGTATGAAATGTTTGATAGATTTTATCTTAATTTAGAAGTTGTTTTACACAAGGAATATATTTCTATACTCAAAATATTTGAAGAGCATAAAGAAAAAATAGAAAATAATTCTAGTTTTTATCTTTTTGCAAAAGTTGTAACACCTGATGATTTTGGTGAGTTCCTAAAAGTCGTAAATGATGAAAATAATATTCTATTAACAAATTATACACTTAAAGTATCAAAAATGATGGAGCAATTACTATTTTTGTTCACATTAAGTAATCTCGAACAAAACGAGATAGCTAGGATGAAGGGAATAATATGGGATATAAACAAAAAAATTGAATTAGATAGAACAATAAACATCACACCAGAACTAGAGGAACTTTTAAGTATAATAGATGATGGTTTCTTCTATGATACTATTAAATCACAGCTTTATATCACCAATTCTGACAACTTGGAAAATGAGTAAATATATTTTACTTGATAATGCAAGGAGGACTACAATGAATTTGAAATATGATTATGAATGTATAAATCTTATTGCTGATGCAATAACAAAAGCTTCAACTCCCTTATGGTTGACTGTGCTTCTTGCACTCGTCCCTGTTGGAATTTCAATCTTTGTATTATGTCGTCAAAATAAAATAATGGAACAACAAAATGATATATCCATGCTTCAATATCGCTTAAAAGTTTTTGCAACAATAAATCAAGTATTATTGTTAGTGATAGACGATAAATTTAAAGAAAACTTCATATTGTCGGCTCTAAGTAAGGAGTTTTTCCATAAACAACTTGAAAGTTACACATCACTGCGTGATAAATTCACAGAAGAAGCATATAATTCAAGTGTTGTTTTTGACAGTGAAGTTTCTGAAAAACTCATTGAGGCATCTAAGAGATTTAACCTGCTTATCCAAAAATCATTAGAAGCAATTTTTAATATGCAGGTTGATTTTGAGCTTCAAAAAAGAGAAAACCGACAAGATATAATCAATAAAAGAGAAGAGTTTATTATAAATAAAGAAATAGAAATTGAAAAGTTACCTTCTGAATTGAAAGAGGCATTTAATGCTGAAGAAATTATAGTTCTCTCAAACAAAGTATATAATTTGCTATCAGATAAAGAATTGCAAGACAAAATTAATTCATACATTGATAAAGTAAGTAAGAGTTAAACATGGTTTTATTTGACGTTGAAAGTATAGCGAAGGCAATTATAGGGCTTTATATCCCTTCATTTGAAGCAGTAGTCTTAGCCATCTTTGTTGCAGTTATTCCTGTTGGAGTTGGTTTTTATATTTATTGTAGGCAAGAAAAAATCATCAACAAGCAGCTTGAAATTGCAACAAAGCAGAATGAAATAGCTCTGTTTGATAAGAGATATAAAGTATATAAAACATATGATCAATTTAGTATAAATTTTAACAATATCTTAAATATTCCAAATTTGTTTTCCGAGACTCAAAACGATTATAATTGCGAAAGGTTTACTTACTTATTTCACAAGGTTATTGGATATGATAGCAATATCATTAATTCAGATGGCGACAGTAATGCAACCATTAATTTATTTAAAGCAATCACTCCTTTTATAGATGAGCTAGAAAAAATTCCTTTACTGTTTGAGACAACAATTGAAGATGAAAAGATAATTAATGATTTACGTGAGGATATAGTACAAATTTATAAAGAAGCTTATAATTTCTGTTCTGGTGAAAGTAATAAATTTGAAAAAAGTTTAAATGATTTTTTAGATAAAGGATTATCATCTAAATTTCATGAAAAAATAAAACAGCAATTAAAGGTAAATAGAGTAAAACAGTAAGGACTGGGCATATGAAATATGATTTTGAAACGATAAACCTTATTGCACAAGCAATTAATGAACATGCTTTAGTTCGTCCTTATGATTGGTTACTCTTGTTAGTTACACTATTTGGCATATTATTATCTTTTCTTATTTTATGGCGACAAACTGGTATAATGAGACAATAGAATAAAATTGCTTTGTTTGAAAAGAGGCATGAGTTGTATTCACGGATAGATTTTTTATTTATGAATACAAGACTCTTATGTGCAAGTTCTAAGGATGCAAACCTTGAAGTATCCTTGTCTAAACTCTTTTATAAGATAAATGGTGTTGATTTAATAGTAAGCTTAGTTGAGAAAAATTCTTTTATTTCATCTCAGTTCTATAAAATTGAAAAATTATTTAAATTAAATAAAAAAGAGAGCTTAGCTGTAAATGAAATAATGCAAATCCTTACTGAAATTCAAATTGACTGTATGAGAGTTGAATTAGATAAAAAAAAGTTACAGGAAAAAATCCCTCAAATATTAAAAGAATATATTGAGACAAGCTTTGGAGTCGGTGAATATGAAAACTTCATTAATGTACCTTTAATAGAAAAACTATATAAGTTACAAGATGTATTTAATGAATCTAGTTTGCTTGATGAACTTAAAAAACAAACAACTATAACCTATTAATTTAGTAATATATAAAATTCACTTCTAGTGAAATAGGACTACGAGTAAGTAACAATGAAATACGACTTTGAAAATATTAACCTTATAGCTGATGCAATAAGAGAACCTGCAACAGCAAGCAGTTATGATTGGCATATGTTTTGCCTTGGAGCTGTAGGAATTTTAGTTTCAGGTATAATTGCAGGAGCGGCGGCATATTACGCATATAGACTAAATCAAGAACAAATAAATATCGCAGAGCGACAAAGTAAAATTGCAGAAGAGCAAACAGAAATTGCTAGAAAACAAGCAGAAATAATGGAGCAGCAGAATAAAATTCAACTACTTAAAGAAAGGTTTAGAGTGTATAAATGGTATAAACAATTATACAAAAATGTTGGGATTGTTTCAATAACATTGCCTACACAAAGACAGCTTAAAATAATGAATAAGGAGGTACTTATTGAAATTTTAGATGAATTTTTATTTAAACTTATTGAACCATCTAATATAGAACTCTATCCATCTGAGCAATCAATGCGAAATAAACTTAATAAATTTTCTGAACTAGAGGAATCTCTGGATATGATAGAATATTTATTTTCTCTAAATAATGACTCAGAAAAACAATTAAATGATATACGAAAAGCGGTAAAAAATTTTAAAAATTCTATTTTGACTCTAAAGGATGTTTTAGTTGTTGAAAAAGCACTAACAAATCTTTTAGATATAATGAATAATCCAACTCTAAAAAATACCATGAAAGAGCATCTTTATATTTCTAAAAAAGGCAAACAATAATGAACGCTCAAAGTAGAATAACCACACACCCAAGTGAAGTGTTACAAGAAGAATTTCTCATTCCTTATAATATTTCAGTAGGTAAGCTTTCTAATGATATTATGGTATCTTCTGTTGTACTTGAAAATATTTTGACACAAAAACAAGAGGTTAATGCAGAACTTGCTCTTCGTCTGTCTAAGTATTTAGGTACAACAGTAGATTTTTGGCTAAACTTGCAAAATAAATACGATACCTCGGTAGCATTAGAAAAGAGTATGAATGAAATCGAGGGTATTATTCCCTTTGATTACGAAGTAAAATAAATCTGCTTGAAAGCTATGTTCACATATGATAATATAAGGTAACTTTATAAAGGAGAATAACTATGCCAACACTTAGTGTTTTTTATGGAATTATTGTAAAAATGTATAGAGAAGTCGGAGGAAAGCACAATCTTCCACATATCCATGCTGAATACCAAGATTTTGAAGTTGTTTTAACTTTTGATGGTGACGTACTGGATGGTGATTTTCCGTCTAAAAAGATGAAATTATTACAAGCATGGGTTGAAATCCATAAGGAAGATTTAGAAGC
>CAYJPF010000151.1:0-4699 GCA_964372025.1 uncultured Peptococcaceae bacterium
AGGGAATTGATAGCGATACTTTCCAACTTGCAAAACAAGGTAAGAGTTGGAAAGTTCAACTTGTTAAAGATTTAAAAGAAGCTTTAGAAGTTTGCAAAAACAAAAAAGAGTTTATAAAATTTTTCAAAGATAAAGACTACAAAATAAATTGGAGCAACAAAAACATAACGTTTCAAAAAATCGGCGAGCGTAAATCTATAAGAGTTGATACGCTTGCACGTCAATTTGGAATTACCTATACAAAAGATAATATAGAAAAAACTTTGAATTGCTATGAAAATGATGTAGTAGATGTTTCATCAGCAGAAGAACTAAAAACAAAAAACGACATTGCCGAAGAAAAGAACACCACATCAGAAAACAAAACAGACGAGCAGCCAAAAGAAGAAAGTAGTTTTAATAGTGTAGATAAAAATATAAAAAAAGAAGTTGAAGATAAACCAAAGAAAAACCCCACACCTCAACTTAACGAATGGGAAAAACTTCAAAAGCATTTTTTTGAAAACAACGCAAGCTACATTAAATTCCCAAAGTGGACTATTGATAAAGTTTTGTTTTCGCAAAATCCAGTTGCTTTTATTTTAAATCTTATAAAATTTATTTTTTCTAAAAGTAAGTTTAAAAGAGTTGGAAGTTACAAAGTTAAAAATATAATTTCTCAAAAATCAAGCAGTAATAAATATAAAGTTCAGAAAACACAAAACTTTAAAGGTGTTGTGCCTATTGGTAATTGCAATTATCACGCACTTAAAAACTCACAAGGCAGTACGGCTACTGTAACAATTTATGCACATCAAATTCCGCTGATTTACAATAGTGACTTTTTCTTTTGCTCATACGTAGACTTTGCAACAGGTACTGCAAATGTTACTGTAAAAGAAAAAAACTTAGTAAATCTTGCAGAGTGCCTTAATTTATCTGACAAAGATTTTTTTGTAAAACAAAATGAAGTTATCAAAAATAAAAAAGCGTACAAGAAAATTAAATCAAAAGAAAATGATAGTGTAGAATATTTAATTGTAGACGAGGAGCAGTGCAAAAAACTTGATGACTATTTTATCCCTTACGCTAAATTTCCAAAAGACGGTAGAATTAATATTGCTTTTAATCTATCAAACAAGAAGAAAATACTTTCAATTTTGTATCCTAGCAAGCTTACAAAAGAGCAACAAAACTTAGCTAGATATAGAAGTTTAAAAGTAAAATCTGAACTTAACAAAGATAAATTGATGTTTAAGCTTTTAACGGCTGACGAGTTTGAAAAGTTTGAGAAATCTATTTTTAAAACTGAAAAACTTCTGTACGCAACATTCCCAAAAGGCGATAAAACTAATTTAGCCTACTTAAAATCAGACGAAAAACAGATAAATGAATGTATTGCAAATTTCAAAAAAGAGGTGTCAAAAAATGGAACATACAAACGTCCTTAGACGAAAGACGAGTAAAAAAGGGAAATACATAGCAGTATCAATTACGGCTTTAATATTATCTCTTTTCGCTTTTTACTACACATTTATTTTTTATGGGTATGTCACTGTAAACAACATAACAAGCTATGATTTAAATACATATTTGCAAACGCTTCACAACGTATTTAACTTAAAGTATTTTGATATTGCAAACTTTTCAAGCGTTATAAATATACAAGGCGATTTTATTTTTATGTATCTATCAATATTATGTGCTTGTGCTTTACTTTTGCTTTCATCACCGACAAACGCTTATAAAAATATGGAGCATGGTTCAGCTCGATGGGGTAACAAGTACGAAGAGAAAAAGTTTAAAGATATTACAGGAATACCAGTTGCAAAAGATTTATACGTGCCTACAAACAATAATAAAGTAGTAGCTAATCTTAATGAAATTATAATTGGTGGCAGTGGTGCAGGTAAAAGTTTTAGAAAAATAAAGCCCGATATTTTACAGATGAATGGTAGTTATGTAATTACAGACCCGTCTGGAGAACTGTATAGAGATTGTGCAAAAATGCTTTTGGCGAATGGATATATAGTAAAGGTTTTAAATCTTGTAGATGTAGAATATTCTAATTCTTACAACCCATTTGAGTATATAGAAACAGAACAAGACGTTGTAAACGTTGCAAGTTTATTTATGAAGAACTCCGCAGGCGAGGGCGAGCGTGAGGACTTTTGGACTGGTGCTTGTCTTGATTTACTAACGGCTTTAATGATGTATCTTTTTAAGTCAAAAGACGAAACTAAAAGCTTTGGACGTGTAGTAAGGCTCATTTCTTCAATCCGCTATAAAAAAGGTGCTATTGACGAAAGTTGCGAAATTGCACGGCTTTTAAATGAACACGCAATCCACCATCCAACAGACTTAGCCACAATCAATTGGCATAGTATGCTTGGTACTCCTATGGAAACGCTAGGCGGAATAGTTAAAACTCTTTCAACAAGATTACGTCTTTGGTCGCTACCAGACGTTGACAGCTTCACGCTTGAGGACGAAATGGACTTTGATAATTTAGGAGTTAAAAAAACAGCTATATTTTTAATAATTCCAGCAGCACGACAAACCTATAAAGTGGTGGCAAACATATTTTACTCACAACTTTTTGAACGTCTTCAAAGAGTAGCCGAAAGCAAGTACAGTAATAATAACAACCGTTTACCTTTACTTGTTAATTGTGAACTTGATGAGTTTGCTAATATTGGAGAGATACCGTCTTTTAACGAAACGTTAGCAGTAGTTAGAAAATACAATATAAGAATTTGTATAGTACTTCAAGGTATATCGCAACTTAAAGCTATTTACGAAAAAACTTTTGATAGTATTATTGGTAACTGTGACATTTTTACTTTCTTAGGCTCAAAAGATATGGAAACACTTGAGTATATTTCAAAAAAGCTTGGTGACATTACAGTTAAGTCAGACACCAAAAGCTATAACAGAGGTCAAGGCGGTGGCGGTTCTGACTCTGAAGCTAGTGCGTCAAGACCATTACTTAAACCAAACGAAATTAAAAGAGCTATGCAACAAAAAGGCGAAAGCACAAAGTTTGGCGGTAAATGTATAGTTTGGTGCGGTGACTTCGACCCATTTTTTAAATACAAATTTGATACAATATCGCACCCACGTTTTAAAGAATGTGGCAGTCCTTACGAGCCGTATATCGTTAATCAAACAAATTTAAAAGAAGTTTATAAAAATATAAACGAAGAAAGAAAATTACGCTACCAACGAAAAATGGAAGAGCTTGTAAAAAAACGCTCTTTTGAAATCCAAAAATTTAACCAAAAACAAATGAAACAACTTGAAGAAGCATGGGACGTAGCAATGCCCGATGAAGATTAGGAGGAATACATAATGAACTCAACAGACGAAACTTACAGAGAATTAATGCATACCATAAACCCTTTGCGATTTTTTGAAAAAACGTATCAAATAGAAAGTGTAATAAGACTTGTCCAAAAAATTAAAAAGGCTGTGTCAAAAGCTGAAATTAATAATACATCTGACAATAATATCGTAGACTTCGAACTAGATGATGATGTAAAATCATTTGAAGAAGCACAGTGGCAATTACTTTCGGAGAGCAAGGGTGAGCCTTTAGAACAATCAATTAACTCTTTATCAAATAGAGGTAAAATTGCTGATAGTGGAGAAAAAATAATTATTTGTGATAGTGCAGACCCAAACAATTATATAATTGTTTCGGCTAAAAAAAGGTTAAACACCGAAAATAATTTGAATTATATCGAAACAGAATTTAAGGTGTATAATAACAATGTTTTACAACATTGCAAAGAGTTTAAACACGGCAGATTTATACATAATTCACATAGAAACGGCGAAAACACTTCGAAAGCAGGTGAAAGACACTGGAGTTCTATGCGTGCAGAAATGCAAGAAAAATGTGGATTTTCTGAAAATTCAATTATTTTCAAAAAAGAACACAATTTTAATAAGTATAAAGATTTATTTAATAACCGTGAGAAGTTGAGGAAAGATACTATTATCGCTGATATAAAAAATAACCCTCCTCAATTCACTGGTCAGCATACAGATATTGCAAATATAATCGCTTATGATAATTTAATGGAAATAGGCGTTGTTGAAAGCATAAAAGATATAAATATTCAAAATAACACAAAAAATGTTTTTATTAAAGCACAAGAAAACGGACTTATAACTATTGATGTAAAAGCAGACAAAATAAGCTTAACCCAAAAAGGTAAGGAGCATATTATTAAACCAGAGTTTGTGGAGCAGTACAAAAGACATCAAATAGGTAGTATTGTAGATACTTTATCTGATGATAAGACAAGTAAAATATACGTAGAACTTAACGGCTCATCAGATGATTTACAGATTTTCAAGTTTGAAAACGGTTTAGATTTATCAACTTTACCAAATACTGAAAGTGGTAAAAACGTTGTTGAAAACTTTAAAAACATGGAAAAACAAGGTTATGTTGATATTAAAGATAATATTGCAACACCTACTAAAAAAGGAGCTGAACACGTTACAAGTCAGCCGTTTACCCTAAACAGTCAAGTTTTAAACACTTCAAATATTGAGAATATAACCGCAAATATGATGAAACAACAAGCAGGCAAGCAAACGGCTCAAGCAGCAGCAAACACAACTGTAAAAGCAGGTAGTAAAGCAGCCTCTGCCACTGGTGTTGGTGTAGTAGTTACAGTAGCCGTAGAAGTAGCCGACAAACTCAATC
>CAYJPF010000152.1:0-83 GCA_964372025.1 uncultured Peptococcaceae bacterium
TGGCCAGCCGGCAGCCGAGCAGGGATTTGGTCAAGCTGCGCCTGAGCAGGGATTTGGCGCTAGTTATAATGCGCCGCCTGCGC
>CAYJPF010000152.1:183-4619 GCA_964372025.1 uncultured Peptococcaceae bacterium
CAGCCGCCGGAGGCTACACCGCCCCAACCGATGGCGGTTACACCGCCCCAGCCGCCGGAGGCTACACCGCCCCAACCGATGGCGGTTACACAGCCCCAGCCGCCGGAGGCTACACCGCCCCAACCGATGGCGGTTACACCGCCCCAGCCGCAGGAGGCTACACCGCCCCAGCCGATGGCGGTTACACCGCCCCAGCCGCCGGAGGCTACACCGCCCCAACCGGTGGCGGTTACACCGCCCCAACCGGTGGTGGATACACAGCACCTGCCGGTGGTGGCTACACAGCACCTGCCGGTGGTGGCTACACAGCACCTGTCGGTGGTGGTCATAATGCGCCGCCTGCCCAAAACTTTAATCAATCCGGTTCTGCCGGGGGTAAAAAGAAATTATTTATCGGCATAGGTATTGGTGTGGTGGTTTTGGTGGCCATAATTATTGCCGTAACTTCTTTGATTGGCGGTGGCAATAGTCACTTGGCCGATAGCCCTTATGTGGGAACATGGAATGCCTATTCGGCGGTTGCCTTAGGGCAAGAGATGAGCCTGGATACTGTTTTCCCGGCCGGAGTTGCCTTAATTTTGGAGGCTAATGGAGATTGTACATTAACTGTAGAAGCTGCAACAGATAAAGGCAGTTGGGATATCAATGAAAGCGGCCTGGGTTTGGCAATTACTATTGGCGGTACAACAATGCCGGCAACGGTTGCCAATAATATTTTAACCCTAGCTAATGTTCAAGGTACAGGAACTGATATTAATTTTGTTATGCAGGGTATGCCGGTGCCGTCATTGGCGCCTGCAGCTTCGCCTACTACCGGTTTGGCAGCAGAGCAATATTGGTATGGCGTATTGCAAGTAAGCAATTATAGCGGCCCTAATACTATGCCCGAAAAAATGGATATTTGGGGTCATCTAAAAGGCGATTATCCTTACTTTGAGCTATTTGATGCTGAGGGAGCTGATTATGCGATATTTTCGGCTTATGTTGATTTAACCGATACCGGTTTTGCGACATTGGCGGCAGATGGTGATGCTTGGATTTTTGAGAAGACCTTGGATGTAGAGGAGGAGGTATATTTTTCGCCTACCTTGGATAATGGGGCTTTGAAGATGGAGTATCATTATGACTATAATGGAGAAAGTTTTGACATTATGATTTTTGTTCGTGAAGATGGAGCGCCATGGGATGAGCAGAGCGATCCCTTGCCACCCGGTTATGAGGAGTATAAAGCAGAGATTGGCGGCGCAACTTTATAATAAAACGATTATAGGTAAAGAGGGGGGGCTGTTCATTGCGACAGCCCCCTAAAATTTGCCTCTTCCCAAATTGTATAGTTTATGTTATACTGTTTAGGCTGGATATTGATTAATATTAGGAGGAATATTTATGAAACATCTCTTTACCCTATTACTTAGCTTTACCTTAATCTTTAGCCTCGCAACCATCGCTTGGGCCGAAGATACCAATAGTATCCCCGAACCCGAGGCCATTGCCTCTATGCAATTGCCCTATGCCGATACCGATCATCTAAATGATAGCCAAAAACTAGCCCTTAGCTCGCTTTATGATTTGGAAATTTTTAATGGCTCTCTAATCGATGGCCAATTGCTGTTTAGAGCCGAGGCCTCCATCTCCCGCGCCGAGTTCTCTAAGGCCGTTTGGGTATTAAGTGATCTAAAACTAAAAGATAATCTAACAAATAATTTTAGCGATATCACTGCCAACTACTGGGCTACACCCTATATCCTAAATGCCGTCGATCAGCAATGGTTCTTTGGCTATGATGATAATACCTTTAAACCCCAAAACAATATCAGCTTCGAGGAAGTTATCACCGTAATTATGCGCATCGCTTATCCCGAGCTGGAAGCAAGCCTGGCTGATGATGATAATGGCTATACCCCTTATCTTAATGCCGCCATCGAATACGGCATTATTACCGAAGAAACAGTAGAACTTAATCAAAACCAAGATGCCAGCCGTCTTATCGTGGCCGAAATTATATACAGTCTGCTTCAAAAGCAAAAAGCCCCTATTAGCGGCATGGTCATCAGCTATGATGATCAAGGCTTAAGCCTAATTAGCGCCAATGGCAATCAGCATGATTTTGAGCCCAGCAGCATTTTACCTGCGGATTTAATGATTGGTTCTTATCTGGAATTAACCACCGATCAAGGCCAAATTAGTGGCATTAGCCAAGCGGTATCCCCCGAAAAAGACACCGTTTATGCCCATATCGATGCTGCCGCCCAAACCATCACCTTACAAAGCGATGATGATGGCAGTGGCGAATTTAGCGGCACCGAATACGATATTAGCAAGGCTCAAATTTATATTGCCAATTATGGCATTAACCAAGCTTATAGCAATGATAGCTTTGATGGCCAACGCATTGCCGATGCCAATATCTTTAATGCCGATGGCATCCTAATTGCCGAGATGTGGCAGATTATTGCCGCCGATCAAGAGCAAATTAATGCCCTTTATTTGGTTAATCCGTCTATTCGTTATACCGGCCTTTATTTTGCCAGCGTAAATGGGCTGGGTAATGATGGCGATGGCAGCCATTATCTGCTAAACGACGGCGAAAGCACTGCCCCGGCCGATGATCTTAGCTTGGAAATTCCTACCTATGATAATGCCGGCGATGTAAACGGCAGTAAGGCTGTTACCGATAATTTAATTATCGCCTATACTTTAGATGCCGATGGCATTAGCGAGTATTATCCGCTGATATTTAAGGATGGTGCTGAGGTGCTGCTTAATTTTGATCAAGCCGCATTTTTAGGGGATAGTGATGATAATTATCAGGTTTTGGAGCTTGATAATAAGCAATTACAATTAGTAGATAAGTTCACCACCGGCACAACTACAAACCAAAATTTTTATCCTTTGGCCGATTTTGATAGCAGCAATGATTTTGTTCATATCATTGAAGATGATACCGACCCGGATAATCCTAGTATCAAGCGTTTTGGCATGGCCGATGATTGCCAAATTTACCATGTTAAGGATGGTATAGAGCCGATTGATAGTGGCGATTTAAAAGATTTGCTGGCTGATAATGATGGTAATTCGAGGGTTAATGGTTTATTTAAAGATGGCGAAATAGTGGTATTGTTTTATGCTATCAGTTCGGTAATTTAAAGTTTTTTTAAGGAGGGTAATATGCAATTTAAATTAGTACATAATAATATTAATGTGGCCGATTTGGAAAAATCGCTGGCCTTTTATGATCAGGCCTTGGGCTTAAAGGAAGTAGAGCGCAAGGAGGCGGCCGATGGCAGCTTTATCATTGTATATTTGGGTGATGGGATTAGCGATTGGCGTTTTGAGTTAACCTGGCTAAAGGATCATGCTTTCCCATATAATTTGGGAGATAATGAAATTCACACTGCTTTTAGATGTGATGATTATGAGGCGGCCTTGGCTAAGCATCAGGAGATGGGCTGTGTTTGCTATATTAATGAGCAAATGGGCATATATTTTATAGTAGATCCTGATGGTTACTGGCTGGAGGTATTACCTGCTTGATTTTATAGGTAACATATGTTAGAATGAGTTTATTAATTTTAGATAATGGAGGAAATGCAAATGATTACAAAAGAGATGGGAATTATTGAGTTGGTAGAGAAGTGGCCACATACTGCACAAATTTTGATGCAGCATGGCATGGGTTGCTTGGGTTGTGCGGCTGCGCATTTTGAGAATATCGAGCAAGGCGCATCGGCACATGGCATTGATGTAGACGGCTTGATAGCTGCCTTAAATCAATCATTGGAAGCAAATGCCTAGATATTAAAAAAGTAAAAAAGCTGTCGCAAATATTTTAAATTGCGATCAAGAAAGGGGCTGTCGCCAATTTAGCGACAGCCCCAAAATTTTGTAAAAGTATTTGTTTTGGTACAAAATAAGGTATCAGAGTCTGTATCCCAACCGGTGTAAATGGGCATAATTTCCATAAAGAAAAATAAGAGGAGATTAAAGAGCCGCCTGTTTTACAGTAATATACATTTTATCACCGCTTATATCTATTAGTATGGTATTTTAGCGGAATGATGATTTTGCTTAGATTAAATAAATTGCATTTTTCTCGACAAAAATGCAATTTTTGTTTATAATATTAATCAAGATAAAAACTTCTGCAAATTCCGGCTAAGAGAAAGCGAGAAAATTATGAGTTATACAATAAGAAAAGCGACAACCAGGGACAAGGCAGCAGTGCTTGCCCTGGGGCGCAAAATTGTCGATGTATATGAGCGCATTCACCTTGGTGATGAGATGGCGGATCAATATATCGGCAGTGGTACTTGCGATAGCGATTTAAGCAAAATTTACGACAATGCGACCATCATTTTAGATAATGATACGCTGATAGGATTTAGTTTTCTGAAAATGAACGGCTTGCCGATTGAGTGAGGTGGATAATGACAACA
>CAYJPF010000153.1:0-4618 GCA_964372025.1 uncultured Peptococcaceae bacterium
CGATAATTTTAAAAAGCCTAAATAAGGGTGCGAAGCAGTTTTGCGCCAAAATCAGGGGATAGATAGTGGAATTGACGATGCTTTTCGTAGCAGCGCTACGAGAAGTATCGGCAAGGCCGCTAGATGCCGCTGATTTTGAGTGCAAAACCGTTTTGGTTCAAGTCCTTTTACGCTAAGCAAAAGGCAGCATCGTTTAAAAGTAGAAAGGGGATTATAAAATGGAAAAACACCCAATTGGCGAAATGATGGATACTATGATGTCCAAAATTAAGGAACTGGTTGATGTAAATACGGTGGTTGGCCAGCCAATTACTACCCCCGATGGCATTATGCTAATTCCAATTTCGCGGGTATCGGTGGGCTATGGCTCGGGTGGCGGCGATTTTCCGTTTAAGGAAAAAAGCGGCTTTAGCTTAGGTAATGGCGCCGGCCTTAAAATTGAACCGGTTGGCTTTTTGTCGATTAGCAATGGTAATGTGCGGATGATAAATATTGCCGCACCGGCTAGCGGCAATGTAGATCGCTTAATCGAGCAATTGCCGGAATTAATCGATAAAGTAGAGTATTTGATTAAAAAATTTAAGGCTTAAACTAAATAACTACAGCTAGAGAGTGTCAATTTTGACACTCTCTAGCTACTTGCCTATAATTATGATATATACTAAAGTTGATCAACTAGGAAAGTGTGATACTAATGAGGGATTTGTTTGCACAAATTCAAAACAAATACTTTAGTAAAGACCATGATTTTAGAATGCAAATTTTTAATTTATTTGCCTTTGCCGGTATAGCAATTTCTATCATCATGACAGTGCAAGCAATCATTATGCAAACAGGCTGGCTGGATGCCTTGTTTAAGGCACTTTCCGGCCTATTTACTTTGGTTATGGTTAGGTATATTGCTCGTACCAAGCAGTATAAGGCTGCCTATATTATTACCATATTTGTGGTATTTATTTTGTTTTTTAGCGCCATGTTTTTTACCGGTGGCGGTTATCATGGCGGCATTACCTCCTTTTTTGTATTTGCGGTGGTATTTACCACCTGTATGATTGATGGCAAAACCATGTATGTTATGGTTATTTTAGAGCTGGTTATTTATACAACACTATGCATTATCGATTATGCCTATTTGGATTTAACCACTAATTTTACCGATGAATTTGATTATTTTTCCAGCATAGTTGGATGCTTTTTGGCGGCCTCGTTGGCGGTGGGTGTTACTACTTATCAGCAGGTTAGGATGTATAAAACCCAAAAAGCCAATCTGGATCAAAAAAATATCCTATTGGCACAAGTTAGCAAAAGCAAAACCGAGTTTTTGGCCAATACCTCCCATGAAATGCGCACGCCATTAACGGTAATTTCTGTAAATATTCAAACCGTTATGGGTTTATTAAATCATGCCAAGGATACCAATGAAAGCGACGAGATGTCGGAGCTTTTATCGGATGCCCAGGAAGAAATTATGCGCTTAAGCCGCATTGTAGGCGGTATGCTATCGCTTAATGCCTTAAGCGAGCGCGATGCCCGCCAAAAAACCGATTTTTCGGCCCTATTGCTTAATATTACCGATATGCTAAGATTGGTTTTTGCCAAAAATAATAATAATATTATCCTGGAACAAAGCGAAAAACTTACCGCCTTTTGTGATGCCGATTTAATGTCGCAGGTGATAATCAATATTTTGCAAAATGCCAATCATCACACTAATAATGATACCATTCGGATTGCAGCCAAAATTGATAAGGGCATGATAACCGTAGCAATTAAGGACAATGGCAGCGGTATCGATGCCAAGCTTTTGCCCAGGGTTTTCGAGCGCGGCATTTCGCAAGGTGGCACCGGCTTTGGCCTTTATCTTTGCAAAACCGTAGTAAATTCGCATGGTGGCGATATCTGGATTGAAAGCCCCAAACAAAAAGGCTGCATAGTTACCTTTAACATTCCAATTTATCAAGGGCAGTTTGAGAATAAAGGGGAGGCAGATTATGCATAATCAACAAAAAAATAAGCGCATTTTATTAGTAGAAGATAGCGAAAAAATTCTGCGTGGCAATAAGCGCCTGCTTATTTGGGAAGGCTATACAGTAGATACCGCTACCACCATAGCCGCAGCTAAAGAATGTATTAATGCTAATATTCCCCATATTATTATTTTAGATATTATGCTGCCCGATGGCAATGGCCTGGACTTTATGAAAACCCTACGCCGCAGCAATGCCGCAGCTATCCCTATTTTGCTTTTAACCGGCTTAGGAAGCCAGGAGGATATAATCAAAGGCCTGGCCGAGGGTAGTGATGATTATATGGCTAAGCCCTATGATTTCCCGGTTTTATTGGCTAGAATTGAAGCCCTATTGCGCCGCTCGGAGCGCATACCCGAATTTGTGGAAAATGGCGATCTTAAGCTGGATATCACCGCCGATATTGCCACCTTAAACGGGCTGGATTTATTGCTTAGCCAAAAAGAGTTTTCTACACTATTAATCCTAATGCAAAATAGCGGCCGTTATGTGGGCAGCGAATATCTATACGAAAGAGTATGGAAAATGCCCTATGCCGAAAATGGCAATGCCCTTAAAAGCACCATCAAACGCCTGCGTGGTAAGCTGGCAGGTAGCAATTACTTAATCGAATGGTCGCGGGATGAAGGCTATATTTTTTCGCAAGTATAAGTTATAAGCAGTAAGCTCGGGCGAAGGTGTCAATTTTGACACTTTCGCTCTTTTTTGGGCAAAAACTGCTATGATTTGATTAGATCCGTTTGTTTAAAATGTGCCGAAAATGCTTGGTACTTTTTTTAATTCAAGTAGATTAAACCAAGGAGGAAATATGATGAAAAAACATTTACTAATTATTATGGGCCTGCTAGCCGCTTTTACATTTGCCGCCTGCGGCGATTCGGCCGATACCGCCGAAGAAGTAATTGGCCCGGCTGAAGAAGCCGCCCCGCAGGAGGCAACCACCGCGCCCGAAGCCGAACCCGAACTCGATCCCGAACCCGATGCTACCCCTAACCAGGCTTTGCAAATAGCTTTTGATGATCGGATGTACACCGAATTAACTACTTACGAAGTACCCACCTTTAGCGGTACAGCTAGCGAATTAGCTGCGATTAATCAAGCAATTAGCGATGGCCAAGCAGCTTTTGAAGCCAGAATAAGTGAAAATGCCTCCACCGAAACTATTTCGTTCCCGGTTAGCACGCCCCGTTATGTGCAGGTAATTACCCATTTTAAGTCATATCAAGATGATGGCATGTTTGGTGATTTAATCAGCATTAATTATGATGTTGAGCGTGATGATTATATTACCTTGGCCGATATCTTTGGCAATGGTGTTAATGATATGGGTTCGCTTTTAAGCGAGATAGCTGCCGTATACGAGCAAGAACATGCCGGCAGCACGGTTATTGATGCCCAAATTGTGGCCTATTTTATTCGCGAAGCCATAGATGCAGATTTGCCTCAGTATTATGCAAAAATGCAGGTAGAGGATGCTGCCGGCATGGTATCTACTGTGCTTTGCACTTATTTGCAAGATGCTGCTTTACTAGAAGTAATCGAAGATGCGGTGATGATTGTCGATCCTTTAGTGGTAGATGAATATGATCCGCCTTTAATTGCCAATATCGTGGCCACCAGCCTAGCCGAGATGGGCTTAAGCCAAGCAGGTACTGCCGCAAATACTGCCGATGGTATGGGCACCATTGTGGCTAATTTTACCAATGGGGTTAGTTATTATCATCCCGATCAGCTAATGGAATTTGATTTTGAATATGATGGAGATTTATCGATAGAAGCTATAGCCGATGCCCTAAGCTTAGAAAGCGGTCTGGATTTCTTTATCAATAATGCCACTATCGAAAGCGGCGATGCCTATGTGGATTGGAGTGCCAATTCCAGCTTGGTGGCCGGTTATGATGGCCGTGCTTTAGAGGAAAGATTTTTTGTTTATTTTAGCGATAATGCATCTATGAACTGGTTTATGTTAGATAGCCTAAGGGATTCGATTATCCTAAATACCGGGGCTAATAATGTATATTATACGATGAATGGCGGCGAGCCGCTGGTAGTTAATGATATGCCTGCTAATGTGACCTTTAGTCTTGATATGCCTTATCCGGGCAGTGATTATTATTATGAGCAGCAATTACGCGATTTTTCAATTACCGCCGGCACTTGGCATATAAGTGTTGATGGCGAGCCTAGCACTTTAGTGATGGATGGCAATGGTTCTTTCGAGGCGCTAAACAGTAATGGCAGTGTGGCCTATACCGGTAGTTTAGTGCTTGGTTATACCAATAATAGCGGCTATACCGCCTTTGATATAGTTGATGATAGCGGTGCTGTTTTAAACACTTTTAGGGTTACCAATAACCCCGATAATAGGGCAATAGATTTTGGCCAAATCGGCGAGAATGTAACCTATTATCCACAGTAATAGATAATTAAAGAGGGGCTGTCGCAAATGTTTTTTGGTATTTGCGACAGCCCCTTTTTATTGCATTATAACTGTTGTTAGTTTCTTGCTTGATCTTGAGGGCTGTTTTGGCTTTGTCAAAAGGCGCCGGTTTTAAGCCAATTTTCTTTCCTTGCTGCTTTTTTACCTTTAT
>CAYJPF010000154.1:0-96 GCA_964372025.1 uncultured Peptococcaceae bacterium
AAAACTGATAATCGAATTGATAAAATTGAAAGAAAGCTGCTATTTTTATTTGCTATGCAAATAAAAATGAAGTGCTCTACGCTAATGAAGCTATTA
>CAYJPF010000154.1:196-4599 GCA_964372025.1 uncultured Peptococcaceae bacterium
AGCAAACCTAATGCTTAAGCAAGCAAACCTAATTGCTTAAGCAAGCAAGCCTAATGCTTAAGCAAGCAAACCTAATGCTTAAGCAAGCAAACCTAATTGCTTAAGCAAGCAAGCCTAATTGCTTAAGCAAGCAGATCCCAGGTGTAGGGGAGGAAAAAGGGGATTGCCGGGCAGCTAATTTATGCTGATAACTCCTCCCGGCATTAGTCGGGCCGGTAGAGGGCAGGGGAGTTGCTGCAATCTTAATATGCCGGCAATAAGGGGCTATCGCAAATAAAATTATTTGTGATAGCCCCTTATATTACATCATAACTGTTGTTGGTTTCTTGCTAGATATTGAGGGCTGTTTTGGCTTCGCCAAAAGGCGCCGGTTTTAAGCCGATTTTGCTTCCTTGCTGCTTTTATCCGTCAATTTGGATTTGCTTGCTTAGTTTTTTTGCTTGGCTTAAAACCCTTTTTAAGACCTTGGAGGCTCTGCCCCCAATTCCCCCGCAATTTTTTGTAAAAAATTGAGTAAAACTTTTTGTAATTGCTTAATTTTTGCCATGCTGATTGCCATGCTGATTGCCATGACCATTGCCATGACCATTGCCCGGATTATCAACCGCATCTACATTATCTTCATCTACATTATCTTCATTTGCACTATCGTCATTTTCAATAAGCTGCCTAATTTCGGCCATGGATAAATGATGAATATCATCTACGGTTATACTATCATCAATAGCCTGCAATTCACTATAGGCACGATATTTGCCAAAGGAAAGACCATTGTGCTCGGCTTCGGTTTTCAGCTCACTATTGCCCAAATGACAGGATACATTTTCACCGCTAAAATTACTGCTATTAATACCGGCTATCATATTGTTGCTGCTTTGGACAGAATTGCTAATGACAGTAACTTCGGTATAGCTATTACTATAGTCGGCAAAACTATCTGCTAAATCCAGCTTTTCCATCGCCTCTATATAATTTAAATTATTAAGATTTACTGTATTTAAGATTGTTTGGCCATCGACATTATCGGCTTCGGCTTTGATCACAATTTTAAAAGCATTAAGCGAAAGCTCGATCGAGGGATTAATATCGATACTGATATATGATACAGGGGTAATATATACTCCGCCCAAGATAAAAAGGACAAAGGCCAGCATAATAGGGGTTAGTTTGTAGCCGATCGGTATATGTTTTTGCTTGCGTCCGCTGATATCGGCCAATGTTTTTTGCACTAAGGTTTGATCAGCATGAAATTTGCTAAAGGCCTTATGTATTTTACCATTCATGCTCATCACCTCCCAAAACAGATTTTAGCTCGGCCCTGCCTCGTGCTAGCAAACTATAGACTGTATTAACATTTTTGCCGAGCATTTGGCCAATTTCGATTGCGGAATAGCCTTCATAATAATGCAAAAAAATCGCTGTTTTGTACTTTTCCTTTAATTTAAGAACAGCCTCGATAACATAATAATTTTCATCGAATTGACCATCTGTAGCCTGAGCTGCAATTTTTGCAATGGGAACGCTGTTTTTACGGAAGAAATTCTTTAAAAGATTTTTACATTCATTGATAGTTACCCGGATTAGCCAGGCCTTTTTATGCTCTTCATCTTGAAAATGAGCAGAACTATTATAATACTTGAGGAAAACATTTTGAAAAATGTCCTCAGTATCGGCTGTATTTTTAAGATAAACCAGGCAAATACGATTTACGGTATCGGCATAGTTTGTTATAGTTAGTTTAAAATCCTGCTCATCTCGCATATAAACTTCCTTTTTAACCTTTACCTATGATGACGACCGCCGGCTTTATGCTTGCCATAATTATTATAATTTGTACCATAATTATCGCATACACCATCATCATTTTCATCAATGTAATATTGACCTGCACCTTGATAATCGCAGATGCCGTCGCCGTTTTCATCTGCAAAATTTAAACCAGAGCAATTATTATGGTTTACACCTTGATAATAATCGCCATTATTATGATATGCCCTGTTGCCATGCCCCATAGCAAAGGCAGAAGTTGTGCCTGCAATTAATACAAGTGCCGAAGTTAAAGTTAATAATAAAAGCTTTTTCATGATTATAGCCTCCCAAAAATTAAAATGATAAGGGCGATTTTTTCCCTTTCATATATAACACAACTGAGCAAGCATAATCCTTGCAAATTTTTTATTTTATATTTGATTTTTTTGTTGCTGCAATCTTAATATGCCGTCAATAAGGGGCTATTACAAATAAAATTATTTGTGATAGCCCCTTTATTTTGAATTATTAATTAAAAGTTGCAGTCCTACTAGCCTCATCCCAGCTTACCGGCACGTCAAGCACCAGCTCGCCCAAAACCCTAAAGGGTAAAAAGGCTCTATCATCTTTGATTATCATCGGGCTTGATGTTACCATTTCAGCACCGCCTACGCTAATAACGCTACTGCCTACTTGCATTTTAGTTATCAAGCCGTCTATATCTAAAAGGACACTCTTATCCGCAGCATTCCACATCACATTCTGATCGGGCACACCTAAGGCCGTGCTTATAGATCTAATCGGTATATACGTATAACCACCGCTGATAAAGGGCTCTGTATCCATGTATATTACTTCGTCATCCACCATTATGGAAGAAGAGCCAATGGTTACGCTTACTTTTTCGGTCACTAGTGGCTCAGCTATAGAAGTCAATCCTGCATTGGTGGTTATGGTCACATAATCCTCGCTAGCAGTGTAATAAGGGGTGGCAAAGGTAGCCTCGGTTAAGGTTGCGGTATCGGAATAATTAGCTACAGCCGAACCGCTTATCTGTAACTCATAGCCACCTTGGGGTAAGGTTCTATCGGCATCTACAGTTAACCCTGTAATCTCGATAGTGCTGGCTTCTGTGCTTTCTTGCTGAATAGTAATCAGCAAATTGCCCTCATTGTCATAGGCAATTTTTTCGATATTGATATCCCCATCTGTTACCTCAACTTCGGCACTGTTACTTACAATATCAATATCCTCAACTGCAATAATCAAGGGAGAGCCCTCCGCCATAGAGCTATTCGAATCTGTTTTTTGCAAAGCTCCGGCTACGCTTTCGGTTATGATGATATCCGATGTTGCTATATCTTTTCCACCTATTTCAATAGCAGTTTCTTCGGCTTCTATCTTAAAGGGGCTAATTGCAGTGGCAATTGTGGCTGTTAAATCATTTATGATAGCATCGCCGCTTACCGTTAAATCAATATCCCCTTCAAAGCCGGGCGCTATCGATAGATAAAAGGTCATTTTAAGCGAGGCTAAGCTAGTCCCGGTAAGCTCTTCGCCGCTGATTTTTAAGCCATCGGCATCAACCGACCAGGTAGCGTCGCCCCGCTCGGTTGCTTCGGCATCGGCCAGCAATACCTGCCCGGCCAGCGATTCTTGCCCTTTAAGGCCGCTATGGCTGATAATTTCAGCCGCCCTTATCTTAACCCCGGCGGGCAGGGAAAATAGGATGTCTTGCCCGGCAAGCCAGCTATTTTTAGCGCCTTCGCTAAAAGTAACGGTTAAGGCTTGGATTGAGGGATCGGTGGCCGATTTCGGATAACGGCCATTAATCAGCATGGGTAGCTCCTCGTCTTCAACGCTAAGCATTAATTGGGGCTTGGCAAATATACCGGCCTTTTCGCTTTGAGCTGTGATGCCGCAACCGCTAAAGTGAATATCAACATCACCCTCAGTGGCATCGTCTGCGGCAATTAATTTAAGGCCTGTTAGGTAAGAAATATCATTTTCTTGCTCACCAAACAATGCCGGATTATCAATTGATAAAATAATTTTACTTAAATCCTGGCCAGTGCTAGCGGAAGCGGCAAAACTAAAATTAGTCAGCTCATCATCATCCGCCGAAATAAATTTAGCATTAGTAAAATCCCAGGTTAAACCGGTGGGGGCTGTAATCATAAAATCCCCGGCGGTAATTTTTTCGGGCTGCAATAGCATAATTTCAATATCCGCAATATCTAGGCTATTGCTAATACTTGTGCTGCTTGCGACGGTGATTTTGGCGGTTAAGCCGTTTCGGTCGATACTTACCGGTTGCAAAGGTCTATCCCAGCCCGCCAAATCATCTCCATTTGCCCAAGCCAAACCGGAGCAAGTCAAAATCAAAATAATAGCGCTGATAACCGCTATCAATGTTGTGGGACGTTTTTTATTTAGCATAATTGTGCCTCCTTTAATTAGTTAATAGAATTATATTATATATGGCCAGAAAAGTCAATAAGTTGCATTTAAACATCATTTAAGCACCATTGAGGATAGATAGAACAATAAATAAATCGCTATTGACTACCGTTACTGCCCATAGTATAATTATAATGATATAAAATAAATCCCTTAGGAGGATAACAATGAACAAAACTAAGCGCAACATATTA
>CAYJPF010000155.1:0-4436 GCA_964372025.1 uncultured Peptococcaceae bacterium
CATCTTCCCAAATGACACAATATTGACATATTTATTACCTTGGGATTACATATTTTTTTGCTATACTGAATACATCAAAGGCAAGCAACACCTTTGAAATAAAACAAAAGTCTTTGCAAAGGCGCAGAAAGGAATATGATTATGAAAAAGGTAATTACAGCAATTTTAACAGGAACAATGATTTTAAGCATGGGAGCAACAGCATTGGCAGACACTTCAACGGCAGATAGTGAATTTTTTACACCAAGAAATATTGAAGAAAAAGCCGGTGAAGCCGGCCTTACGGTTGAGGAATACCTTGAGCAAATGCAAATAGATCTTGACGGCGAAGGCAAGGGTTTTGGCCGAGGCAAGATGCCCTTTGCTGATGGCGAAAGACCTGAAGGTATGCCCGAATTTGACAGCGAAGGAGCAGGATTTGGCCGAGGCATGAAGCCCTTTGCTGATGGCGAAAAGCCTGAAGGCATGCCTGAATTTGACGGTGAGAAACCTGAAAATATGCCCGATTTTGCCGATAGACAAGCTGCTATGGAAGCAAGTGCCGCCGAACTTGATATGACAGTAGAAGAATATCTTGAATATATGCAAGCTGAAAGAGAAACCCAAAAGGAAGCCATGCTTTTAGAAAAGGCAACTGAAGCCGGGCTTACTGTAGAGGAGTACCAGGAGCATATGCAAGCCGAGAGAGAAGCCCAAAAGGAAGCCATGCTTTTAGAAAAGGCAACTGAGGCCGGGCTTACAGTGGAGGAATATATCGAACAAATCAAAACAGATAGATCTTTGCCCGGCAATAAAAATAATGCTTCAAAATAGCGCTGGCAATAAATCGGAGGGGATAATCCCCTTCGATTTATTGAACTAAAAAAACAACTATATCGAGAGGTGTTTGCATGAAAAAACCATTGATTGGATTATTATTAATTACTTTGGCACTTTTTGGATTAACAGCCTGCTCTAGCGAAGACATAGAGCCTATCGCGGCAGCGGAAGTTGTAGAAATCGATGCTAACTTACCTATAATAGTAGAACCGGCAAATATTGTTGTGGGTAAAGTTATCGAGATAAACGAAAATGATTTAACAATACAGCTTGCGGAAAATCCAATGACAGGAAATAATCCTAATCCGCCGGCATCAGGCAATAACTCTCCGGCTGAAAAGCCGGAAAATGCACCAGAGGACGCAAGACCCGAGCAGATGAATTCCGAAAATAGCCCCCGAAATTCTGAAAATTCCACTATGCCTGAAGGTGATTCGGAGGAAGCGCCCCCCACAGGCAATGACAATCGACAATTGCCAAACGATGCAAACAGTGCGGAAAATCTAATCTTAACCGAGCAAACAACAACATACACTTTTGCCGAAGATTTAGACCTTAACAATGCTGAAATAGCTGTTGATATGTATATTAATATTGTCCTAAATGAAGCAGGTGAAGCAGCTCAAATAACAATTTTAAGCAATCAATAATTATTCGCAGCCATATCGCCAAAAATGTGTTATAATTAAGCTGAGGTGATAGCATGAAAAAAATATACATTGCCGAAGATGATAAAAATATCCTCGACATAATTATAACCCATTTAAGCCAAAACGGCTATGAAGTGCAGGGCTTTTCTGATGGAGAAGCCCTGCTTGGCGAGCATAAAAAAGCCCCCTGCGATTTAATTATTACCGATATTATGATGCCAAAAATGAATGGTTATGACCTTTGCAAAGAGATTAGAAAAGATAGCCTGATCCCCTTAATTATGATTTCGGCCAATAATGATGATCTGGATCGAATTTTAGGCTTGGAGCTGGGCAGCGATGATTATATTGGCAAGCCAATCAATATGCGAGAATTAACCGTCAAGGTAAAAAATGCCCTAAGAAGAATGGAAATAATGAGCACCCCGCCTAAAACAACATCTTTATTAACATATCTGGATTTAGCGCTTGATTTAGAAAGCCGAACAGCTTATATCAGCGATCAGGTATTTGATATTACGGTAAAAGAATTTGCTTTACTGGAGCTTTTGCTGGTCAATAAAAACAAAGCATTTTCCCGCGAAAATATTATCCGCAGTGTATGGCAATATGATTTTGATGGTGATGCCAGGCAAGTAGATCAATTAATCAAAAGATTGCGTAAAAAAATGCTCTTGGCCAGCGCCTCCTGCGAGATCAAAACCGTGTGGGGCTTTGGCTATAAAATAGGGGGCGGCGATGAAAAGTAAAATTACCAAAAGATTGATAATTACTAATTTGCTAATTTTAGTGGTAGCGCTTTTTTGCTTTTATCTTGTTTCGGTATATAATCTTAATTCACAGGCTTTAGAACAGGCCGAACAGCAAATTTTTGCCGAAAGTAGCACCGTTATCGAGCGCACCATCAATACCCAAAATATGCTTAACAATGTAGATATACCAAATGCGCCCAATATAGGCAATTTTAATAATCAGGCCAGAGGGCACCAGCCTTTTAATAATCAACAAGATGCCTTTGTATTTCCCAGCCAAGATGAAAAAGTAAGTATTCATATCTATTGTGAATATGATGCGTTAAGTGGCGAATTAATTTTCCCGGAAGAAACACCGCTGTTTAGAAATCGCCTAAATCTAAATCAGGAAGCCAAAGCAGAAATCGCCAATATGGAAGCCGCCCAGCCCGAAATAGTTAGCATTACTAATGAAAATTACCTGGTACTTTTAACTCCCTATGCCAGCGATACCGGCCAAAAAGCTGTGCTTTCATTATTGGCAATGGAAAGTGTAAATACCTTAACATCGGCCAATATCATATCATTTAGCTTGGTATTTGCTTTGCTTATTGCTGCATCCTTTATTATTATTTATCGTCAATCAGTAAAAATTACCGCGCCATTAAAATTGCTTACCAAACGGGCAGAAAAATATGCTAATAATGATTTTGGGGAAAGCTTTGCCGTAAATACAGGCGATGAAATTGAAAGCCTCTCGCTCAGTATTCAAACCATGGTCGAAAATATTATTGCTCATGAAAAATCGCAAACAGCCCTGTTTAGGAATTTATCGCATGAGCTTAAAACGCCGCTTACAGCCATTAGCGGCTATGCCGAAAATATTCAAAACAACTATTATCAAGATCAAACTGCTCCCCTTAATATTATCCAAGAAGAATGTTCCAGAATGAGGGATATTTTGGACAATTTAATTTTCTTAAGCAAAATGAATAGTAATGTCGAGAGTTTTGCGTTTGCGCAAAGCGATATTGTCGATATTGTTACTATGTCGATCGAAAAAGTTGAATCAATTGCTATCTTAAATGACATTGACATAATTTATAATCCACCGGCGGCCATAATTATCAATGCCGATCAAGCAAAGCTGCTAAGAGCATTAATAAATCTATTATCAAATGCCCTTAAACATACCAAAGACTATGTAGAGGTGCAAATACAGCAAAGTGCTGATTTTGTTACAATTATTATTTCAGATAATGGCGCAGGCTTTGCTCAAAACAAAATGGACAAGCTATTTTTAACCACCACCGGCGAAACAGTTGACGGAAATGGCATTGGTTTGCTGATTGTTTATGAAATAATCAAAAAACATGGTGGCCTAATTGAGGTGAGAAATAAGCCGACCGGCGGTGCGGAAGTGGTTTTGTCATTGCCAAAATGACATAATATTGACATGTTTATTATCTTGCGATTACATATTTTTTTAGCTTCACAGATTAAGACCTTGGGGGCGCCGCCCCCAATGCCTCCGCAAACTTTTTAAAAATTTGACAAATTATTTTTATTAGCTGCTGCTGTTTTGCTTGCCTTGACAATTTTTGTCAAATTATCTATAATATAAGAAACATATTTATTTGAATTTAGGGGGGCTAAAATATGATCGACCCCAATCTATTATGCACATCCTGCCTCAACCCCAAACCCAATAATAATCCTCTCTGCCCACATTGCGGCTTTGACGAGCAAGTCTATCAGCCGCCCCTTCATCATCTGCCGCTTAAAACTATTCTCGGTGCCAAATACCTCGTCGGCAAAGCCATCGGCGAGGGCGGCTTCGGCATCACCTATATCGGCTACGATCTTACTCTCGACCTTAGCGTAAAAGGACTCGAACCAAAACGGTTTTGCGCTCAAAATCAGCGGCAGCTAGCGGCCTTGCCGGCACTTCCCGTAGCGGCTGCTACGAAAAGCACCGTCAAGTCCACTATCTATCCCCTGATTTTGGCGCAAAACTGCTTCGCACCCTTATTTAGGCTTTTCAAAATTATCGTTTTAGCAAAAAATTAATTAAAATAAGATTGTTTCTATTATTTTAGTGCCTGCTAAGCCTAAATAAGGGCGTATGGGGTCAAGTCCTTTTACGCTAAGCACGAGCCGATAATCCGAACCCATTTTTACCCCAGTTTGCCGGCTTCATACGGCACTACCAGCCCTTGGAATACTACCAGTATGC
>CAYJPF010000156.1:0-4433 GCA_964372025.1 uncultured Peptococcaceae bacterium
CCAGGTGGGCAAAGAGCGCCGCCAGGGTGGGTTCGGATTATGGGCTCGTGCTTAAGCTATTTAAGCCTTTTTATGGCTTTTGGCTTGACTTTAGTCAAAATAATGATAATATATAATGTAGAAATAGATTATGCAGTTTTGGCTAATTTAAGGGAGTTTTTATGCAGATTGCAACTACTAATAGGCTTTTTTGGGGATACTTAATGGTTATCGGCTCGGCCATTTTATGGGGTACCGAAGGGGTGATGGCCAAGATTTGCTATGCCGGCGGCTTTCAGGTACCGGATTTGCTGTTTTTTCGCTATTTAATAGCAGTGCCCGTTTTTGCCCTGGTAGTTAAGCTAAATGGGCTTAAGATTAGCCTGGATTGCCGCTATCTTAAGCTAATTTTGCTGTATGGGCTGGCCTCTGTTTTGGGGGTTGGTGCCTTATATTTATCCTTAGATATTCTGCCTGCTACTTTGGGTATTTTATTTTTCTATGCTTATCCAACCATGCTTAGCCTAGCTTATATGGCCTTTGGCAAAAAAAGTTTGGGCTGGGCAAGATTTTTGGCTTTGATAATTTCGGCTGCCGGCCTAATTTTGCTTTACTGGAGCTCCGGTAATTATATTTCGCCGTTGGGGGTGGGTTTTGCTCTAATTGCGGCTATTATGCAGGTAGCGCGGCTGAGCTTAACCGATATTTTAATTCAAAAAATGGATATTTGGAATTTTAATTTTTTTGGCGCCCTTTTTACCTCGCTGGGCTTTGGCTTAATTTTCCTCTTCTTTATTATAAGGGGCGATTATCCTCAGTATGGCGCGGCTATTAGTGGCACGGCCTGGCTTGCTTTGCTGTTTTTAGGGGTTATTGTTACTGTTTTTGGCTTTTTAAGCATGGCCTTGGGCATAAGAATTATTGGGGCGGTAGATACCTCGTTAATGCTGCTGCTAGAACCGCCTGTTACTGCTCTTTTAACCTTTATTGTTTTTGGGGATATTTTAAATTTTTGGCAAATAAGTGGTGGCTTAATGATTCTTTTGGCCGTGGCCTTGCCGCTTTTGCATAGTAAATTTGCAGCTAAAACTGCTAAAGGATTGATTGAATAATGACAAATTTAGTTTTGTACCATCATATCGAAGATTTAGCCTTGATAAAAATGCTCTTAAATGCCGATACTAAGCCTGCCTTGTTTTATCAGGCCTTATCCGGTATTGCCCAAAAGCGGGCTTTATCGGGCGATATAACTTTGCAACTAATACTAGATGAAATTTTACATTCTGATAACTATTTTGCACGCCTGGCTGCTGCTTGCCCTTGGCCGGATTTGCCGCCTGCCATCAAAGAGATAGCAAGGGCGGAGATTATGAGCTTGCAAAAAATATATAAACTACCAATGCCTGCTTTAGGCAAATGGGCTGCTATCGCTCGTGATTTTAGTGATAAGATAAATCATAATCAACAAAACAGCTGCTATCTTATGGATAAGCAAAATTTGGCAACTTTGTTTAAGCAAGCCGATGCCGAGCAATTTGTAGCTGCTTTAGCGGACTATCATTATAATTTTGGCTATGGCTTAATTGGTCAGGCGGCCTTTTTTAGCTGGGATAATGGCTTTAAACCTATTATTAATGCCGATTTGGTTGATAGGGATGATTTATTCGCCTATCCCGGCCAAAAAGAGCAGGTTTTTGCCAATACCAAGGGCTTTTTAGCCGGAGCGCCGGCTGCTAATTTGCTTTTGTATGGCGAAAAGGGTTGCGGTAAATCCTCTTTGATTAAGGCGGTAGCCAATTATTATCAAGATCAAGGCCTAAAGCTGCTGTTAGTACCGCGTCATCTATGGATGGACTTGGCTAAAATTATGGAGCAGCTGGCTAGTTATCGTCAAAAGTTTATTATTTTTTTGGACGATTTTTCCTTTGCCGAGCATGAAAGCGAATATAAACAAATGAAAAGTATTATCGAAGGTTCGGTGGCGGCTAAGCCCAATAATGTCCTGCTATATGCTACTAGCAATCGTCGCCACTTAATTGCCGAAAGCTGGCAGGATCGTCATGATAAGCAGGATGATATGTATTTAGCCGATACCACGGCCGAAAAATTGGCCTTAGCCGACCGCTTTGGCATTACGATTACCTTTAGCCCGCCTGATCAAAATCAATATTTGGAAATGGTCTTTGGCCTGGCCGCTAAGCAGGGCATAGTGATGGATCAGCAGCAATTAGCGGCGCAAGCAATACGCTGGGAGCGCTGGCATAATTCGCGTTCGGGGCGTACGGCGCGTCAATTTATCGACGATTTGCTGCTTAAGCAAATGCTGGATTAAAACCATTTGCCGCTACAAAAAATTTAAAAAATCGGGAGGTTATTATGGTTAAATTATTAACCGGTCAGCCGGTGGTGGCCAAGCTAAATAGTGCCTTGGAGGAGCGGGTTAGCCATTTAAGTGCAGCCGGAATTAAGCCTTGTTTGGCTATAATTCGCTTGGGCGAAAACGAGGATGATATGGCCTATGAACGAGTGGCCTCTAAAAGAGCAGCTAAACTTGGCGTGGCGATTAAGCCTTACCATTTTAGCAGGGATTTAAGCGAGCAGGAATTGCTGGATACCATTAGCCAAATCAATGCCGATCCTACTATTCATGGCCTGCTGATTTTTAGGCCTTTGCCTAAGCATATCGACGATCGTTTAATTTGCGCGGCTATCAACCCGCTTAAGGATATTGATTGCATCAATGATTATAATTTTGCCCAAATTTTTTCCGGCAGTAGTAAAGGCTATTTGCCCTGTACGCCGGAAGCATGTTTGGAATTATTGAATTATTATGACATCGAAATCAGAGGAAAAAATGTGGTAGTTGTGGGCTGTAGTTTGGTGGTTGGTAAGCCCCTGGCCTTACTTTTGCTGGAGCATGATGCTACGGTGGATATTTGCCATTATTATACTCACAATTTAAAGGAGCATTGCCAAAGGGCGGATATTGTTTTTTTTGCTACCGGCAATGCCAAGCTAGCTAAGGCCGACTTTTTTAGGCCGGGGCAAATAGTAATTGATATTGGGATTAATATCGACGAAAACGGTAAGCTTTGCGGCGATATTGATTTTGACGAAGTAAGCAAAAAAGTGCAAGCTATAACCCCTGTACCGGGAGGCATAGGCACAATTACCAGCAGCATTTTGCTAAAGCATACAATTAAAGCCGCCGAAATGGAGGCTAATAATTTAGCATAAAAGAAAATTTTTTTGACGAAATTTCACAAAAATTGTTAAATGCTATTGATAATCAATGTCATTAATGATATAATATACAAGAAGGTGATTTTATGATCAAGGAACAGAGTAATTTTGTCAATCGTGACGAGATTCGCAATCAGGCTACTCTTTTAGCTAAGATGCTTTTAGAGAGTATTGAATACACTCAATATCAGGAAGCCAAGCAGAAGTTGCAAGATGATAGTGAGCAGGCTTCGATTTTATCGCAATTGCGCCAGCATCAATTAAATTTGCGTTTAGCCCAGCTTTGGGGTGATGATACCGAGGAAGAATTATCTAAATTTGACGAATTTTATACCACATTTTGTTTGGAGCCGGTGATTAATGAATTTTTATATGCGGAAGGGCGTTTAGGTCGCCTTTTATCGGAAATTCAGCAAATTTGCGGTGAACAACTTGATTTATGGACAGATATAGAATTGCAAAAACCAATCCCAACTAATAATCTTAACTGAGGTGACCCATGACAAAACAGAAGCGTTTAACAAGGCAAAAAAAAGTAATTTATGATGTGCTGGCCTCTACCACCAGTCATCCGACTGCTGATTGGATTTATCAGCAGGCTAGGGAGCAGATTCCCGATATTAGTTTAGGAACAGTTTATCGTAATTTGCAAAATTTGGCTGAAGACAGGCAAATTTTGGAGCTTAATTATGGTAAAAGCCAAACTCGTTTTGATGCTAATGCCAAAAATCATTATCATTTTGTATGCGAGCATTGTGGTGCGGTGCTGGACTTTCCTTATGATGCGCAATTTATCCCGACTGATATTGTAAATCAAGCACCGGGGCAAGTGAGTACGTATCGTTTTGAGTGCTATGGTATTTGCGATGATTGTTTGGCACAAATGGACACTTTGCAAGTGGCCGAAGCATAGCGCAAAAGGGCTTGATGGGTTCAAGTACTTTTACGTTAAACACGAGCCCATAATCCGAACCAAAGTATAGCACCCTAAAAGGCTAACAAGCGAAGATAAGCCAAGATATCACAAGCAACTAGCGAGTAAGGAAATTTACTAAACTGTAAAATGTAGCTGGAGCGGTATTTTGTATTTTCCAGGTGGGCGGTTTTTGCCCGTCTGGGAAATACAAAATAAAGGCCGCATCTGTTTGAGGAGCGTAAGCGACGAGTTATGCGGCCTTAGCGGAAGCGAGTCCACATTACAGCGCCGGGTC
>CAYJPF010000157.1:0-4421 GCA_964372025.1 uncultured Peptococcaceae bacterium
TGTTTTGGCTGCGCCAAAAGGCTGCCTGACGGCTGTTTTGGCTGCGCCAAAAGGCGTTGACGGCTGTTTTGGCTGCGCCAAAAGGCGCTGACGGCTGTTTTGGCTGCGCCAAAAGGCGCTGACGGTTGTTTTGGCTGCGCCAAAAGGCGCCGGTTTTAAGCCAATTTGCCTTCCTTGCTGCTTTTTATTAGCTAACTTACATTAGCTTGCTTAGTTTTGGGATTGGCTTAAAACTTCTTTAAACTTCTTTAAACCTTTTAAAACCTTAAGACCGTGGGGGCTCTGCCCCCACACCCCTGCAATTTTTTGTAAAAAATTGAGTAAAACTTTTTATGATAATAACATATAGCCTTTGTTTCTTTTTGTAATAATCCTAAATGGGGCGTCAATATTCGCTAGCTTAATCTTTACCCTCGAAACCAATACCCGCAAAGCATTATAATCATACTTCTCACTCGAATCCCATATCTTACTTACCAATTGATCACGACATATTGTCTCGCCTCTTTGCTCAATCAATAACCATAATAAAAAAAACTCATGCTTGGTTAATAGTAAATCCATACCATCATAATATGCCTTGCTCGCCAACATATCTAAACTTAATTTGCCAATGCTTAAACTTGTTGCCAAATTCGGCTTTATATCTCGTAACCTAACCTTAATCCGTGCCACAAATTCCCCTAAATCATAAGGCTTGGCCAAATAATCATCACCACCGGCATCTAATCCCTTAATTATATCACTGCTTTTGCTTAAAGCCGTCAAAAATAAAATCGGTAAATTGTACTTCTGCCTAATCTGATGACATAAATCAATACCATTACCATCAGGTAAATTAATATCCAAAACAACTAAATCAATCGCCTCAGTTGCCAATACCTCTAAACAACTCTTCACCGTTAAGGCATGATATACCTTATAACCCTCATCAGTAAGTACTTCGGTATTTATATAAACTATATTAATATCATCTTCTACCAATAATATGCTCGCCATTTTGCGCTTATCGCTTTCCGGTACAGTTCCAAGATACAGTACCTGAGTTTTTACTATATTTTAGCATTAAAATCAATTTTTTACAAGCAAAATTAATATAAATAGGAAGTTTTTTAATCTTGCCACTTCTGCGCCAGCTTACTATAGGTAGGCACGCTAACCCCATATTGCTGCCCCCAACGTACTACCTGGAATAATAGGCCGTCAATTTCGCTTGGCCCACCTTTAACCAGATCTTTTTGCATCGAGGCTGTTACATAATCGGCCAAATTAGCAATAATCTTTAAATTAGCCTCGATCGTATCGGGAGCCAGGCTAATCCCCATCGCCTGGGTTAGGTCGATAATCTCCCGGCTGGCATCAATAAAATCTTGCCGCACTTGCCCTTCTCTTTTGATATCGGCAATAGTTGCCTGATGATAAGCCCCCACCGAGGCCATCGGCGAAATAAAGGCAAATTTTTGCATAGTATCCTTTTTGATATCAGCCGAAAAAATTACCTCAATATTAGCCTCTTCCAAATCAGCTTTAACCTGATTTAGGGCAGGGGAGCTAATATCACCATCTAAGCAGCCATATACTACCCTAAAAATGCTGCCGCTTTGCTTGATAATACCATAATCCTCAATAGCAGCATCAATATATATGCAACCGTTTAAAACCTCGCGCTTAAGCTCGGCGGCCATCTTTTCGCCACTGCCATAAACATTTAAGACCGGGATAATTACTGTATCGGCATGGGCAGCCCTAAGGGTTAAATCATAAATTTCCTCCAGCGAATAATATTTAACGCAGATAAAAATAATATCGGCTTTATCATCATATTCCTGCTCGCTTTGTGCTTTAAGCTTGATATTTAATGTATCATTGGGGCGCTTGATGATTAAACCATCTTTTTTAATAGCATCCAGATGACGATTACGGGCAATTAAGGTAACATCTTTGCCAATTTGGGCTAAATAGCCTGCTATACAAGCACCTGTGCCACCTGCTCCGATAATTAAGTATTTCATTTAATTTATTGCTCCTCCTTGATAGGGGCGGGGACTTCATTATTAAGAATAGCCATAAATTCATCGCCGCTGATAGTTTCTTTTTCTAATAGATAATTGGCGATTTCTGTCATTTTTTCCTTGTTTTGGCTGATAATTTTATAAGCGCTATCATGAGCATCTTTGATTAGCTTAATTACAGCCTCATCAATCTTGGCTGCGGTTTGGGCAGAGCAGCTTAAAGCGCTATCGCCACCTAAATAAGGATTGGTTACCGTTTCAAAGGCTACCATGCCTAAATTATCATCCATACCATAGCGGCTTATCATAGATCGGGCTATTTTAGTGGCCTGCTCAATATCATTGCTAGCACCGGAAGTTATCGAGTTAAACTGAATTTCCTCGGCCACCCGGCCTGCTGTATAGGTAACAATTTTATTAAAGGCGGTTTCCTTATCTAAAAGAAAAGTTTCGCCTTCTTCCAGCTGCATTGTATAGCCCAAAGCACCGGAACTGCGGGGAATAATTGTAATTTTATGCACCGGCGCCGATTTTTTTTGCAAGGCGGCAACCAAAGCATGGCCAATTTCATGATAGGCAATAATCTCTTTTTCATGGCGCGAAATTACCTTGCCCTTGCGCTGATAACCGGCAATAATCACTTCTACACTTTCTTCCAAGTCATTTTGTTCTATTAAATTACGACCCATTTTTACCGCCCTTAAAGCAGCCTCATTAATAATATTGGCAAGCTCGGCACCCGATGCCCCGGCTGTGGCACGGGCTATGGCATTAAAATTAATATTTTCGTCAATTTTTACATTTTGAGAATGAACTTTTAAAATAGCCTCGCGGCCTTCTAAATCGGGTAATTCTACCGGCACCCTGCGATCAAAGCGGCCGGGGCGCAATAAAGCTTTATCCAATGTTTCCGGACGATTGGTAGCCGCCAAAATAACTACACCTTTTTTGGCATCAAAACCATCCATTTCGGTTAATAGCTGATTTAGGGTTTGCTCGCGCTCATCATTGCCGCCAATACCACCGCTATCACGCTTTTTACCAATGGTATCAATTTCGTCGATAAAGATAATACAAGGCGCTTTTTCATTAGCTTGCTTAAATAAATCACGTACCTTAGCAGCGCCCATACCCACAAACATCTCCACAAATTCCGAGCCGGATATCGAGAAAAAGGGCACATCGGCTTCGCCGGCTACCGCTTTGGCAAGCAAGGTTTTGCCGGTGCCGGGCGGGCCGATTAAAAGCGCGCCTTTGGGCATTTTAGCACCAACTTCGGCATATTTTTGAGGATGATGCAAAAAGTCTACAATTTCGCCCAGGGCTTCTTTGGCTTCGTTTTGGCCGGCTACATCGGCAAAGGTAATGCCGGTTTGGGCTTTAACATAAATTTTGGCATTGGATTTGCCAAAAGCCATAGCATTGCCGCCACCCATTTTATTCATCATCTTGCTCATCACAAAGCGCCAAATCAGGCTAAGAATAACTACCATAATTATGGTGCTGATAATCATATTAAAGAGGGGATTAGGCTCTTTGGGCAGGGATTCGGTAAATTTAACATCGGCTTGATCAAGGCGATCGACAAGCAAGCTATCACTCATGCGCACAGTGCCATAAACATTTTCCTGAGCAAACATCGAGCTTTCCTGCTCTTCGCTAACAGGTTCATCGCTGATTAAGGTATAGTAGATGGCCTCCTCCATAACTTGTACTTCGCTGATTTTTTTGGCTTCAAGATCATCGAGAAACACATCATAAGTAACGGTAGTAATGGCCGAGCCGGAAAAAAGAGGTACTACAAAAATATTGATAGCCAAAATAATAAGCATGGCAATAGACCAATAATAAAGCAATGATTTACGCGGTTTTTCCATTTTTATACATCCTTTTATTCTTTTATTTTGATTTTAGTATAACAAAACAAAATCGCTAAAACAAGGGCAATAAGCTGAAACTTAAGTGAACAAAAACTTCACTTAAAAGCCAATAATTTATCGATTTTTAAACAAAATCGTGGGCTTTGGGGCAGATCCTAAAAAAAATTCCCCTCGATTTGAGGGGAATAATGATAAAATTATAGATGGCAAGCCACAAAATGATCGGGAGCAATTTCTTTTAATTCGGGTTCTTGCTCGGCGCAAATAGGCATGGCATATTGACAGCGCCCCCTAAAACGGCAGCCGGAAGGAGGATTAATGGGGCTTGGTACATCACCTTCTAAAATAATGCGCTGACGCTCGCGCTCGTAAACGGGGTCGGCAACCGGTATGGCCGAGAATAAAGCCTTGGTATAAGGATGCTGCGGGTTTTTGTACATTTCGGAGCTGGTGGTTAATTCCATCAGCTTGCCCAAATACATTACGCCAACTCGGTCGGAAATATGCTTAACCATGCTTAAATCATGGG
>CAYJPF010000158.1:0-4328 GCA_964372025.1 uncultured Peptococcaceae bacterium
GGTGCTTGCTATAGTCTGCGGTGTGCCCGAATTGGGCATTGTTCAGTAGGCATTACATAAAATTCAAAAAAGCTGCTCTTGAATTGGCTAAACCATATTATGTTTTTGAAGGCGATGTACTGGATGTTCTGAGAGTTAAAAATGAGAATAATGAATATGTAGAGCTTGAGCCTTTAAATTCATTTGATATAACTAATACCATTGCTAAAATATTGAGATTTAGAAAAGATTATTAATAAAACCAAATAGTAAATGTAAAAGAGCATATTTTATTTGCTCTTTTATGTTTTGGAGGAAAAAACATGGCAAGTTGCTCCTTATAAAAGCACCTAAGATATTTTCTTATGCATTATGGCAGTGGTTTTAATTCGTTTAATTTGTCCTTTTGCTTTTGAAAGCGATATTGGACTATTACCAACTACAATAACTGATAATAATATAGTTTCGGAGTTTACAGATGATTATATAGGAACAACAAATTTTTTTCATGACAATACAAATGAGTATCAAATAGCGATAGAGCATGGCATAGAACCTATTTGGGCAGGAGAAAATGGATACTATGTAGTAACAGGCGCGGATGGCATATCGCAACCGGATACCATACTGCCTATACTTGCAAATATTTGGCTAATCGGCATTGCTATAATGCTTATATTCAGCATTACTTCGCTTATAAAACTAAAACAAAAACTAATCGGCGCAACACCGCTTACCAAGGGCATCTACATTGCCGACCACATAGACTCCCCTTTCGTGCTGGGATTAATTAAACCTAAAATCTATCTTCCCTCAAATCTTACCCAAACCGAGCAAGAATTTATCATTAGCCATGAGCAAACTCATATCAAAAGGCTTGATCATATTACCCGAATACTGGCCTTTATTGCCTTGAGTATGCATTGGTTTAACCCTCTTGTCTGGCTAGCTTTTATGCTATCTGCCAAGGATATGGAAATTTCTTGTGATGAAGCTGTGATCAAGAAAATGAATACCAAACTTAGGGCTGACTATTCCGAGGCCTTGCTTAAATTTGCAACAACTAAAAAGCTAATTGCAGCCACACCACTGGCTTTTGGCGAGGGTGATACCAAAGGCAGGGTGAAAAATGTGCTGAAATATAAAAAGCCTATGATTTGGCTGAGTGCAATTTGTTTGGTTTTAGTGGGCATAGTAGCGGTTGCGCTTATGAGCAATAGCAGAGCAGAAACTATTGCAAGCAGCATTAGTTCTGGTGATAATAATGGATTTGAATTCAGCCTAGCAGAATTTGAATTAATCGAAATTGGCACAACAAAAGAAGAAGTAAGAGGGCAGTTTGGAGAACCTAACAGCTATGGCAACTGGGGCTATGATGAGGTTTATTTACTAGAAGATGCCCAAATTACAATAAGCTATAATTCTGATAGCGAAACGAATGCATTTGTCGAAAATGTGAATATAGTATGGACAGAGGCGCTGATACCCCTTTAGATGATTTAATCCCGATGGTGATGATAGATGATAAACTATATATCGACACCGGGAAATGCCGGAAGATACAGCGTTTAAAAACCCTGTAAGCAGTAGCTTTGATGGCAGGATTAGCTCTACTGTAAATAGCAATGAGCAACCCAGCCAAAACAATCAAGCAAATTTTGGCGAGGGTTTTGGTTATAAAATCATTGACGAAAAAAACATTGCTATTTATATCAATGAAGAATGGTATCTATTCAAACTTGAATAAAATGCACCGCTTTAGATTAAAACAAATTTAGATTAAAGCAAAAGGCCTCCCTGGCCATCAATACCATCATCGGCCAATATAATGTATGCCGCTGGCAAGCTAATTCAAGAATAGTCAAAAGCCCTGCCCACTGCCATTAAGTGGCCGGTTATCTATAATCAAAATAATTGACAATCATATTATTATAGTATATAATTTTAATTGAAGTAAAAAATATTAGGAGGAAAAACTTATGCAAAAAAACAAACTTTGTTTTACATTAAGTCTGGCTTTATTGATTTTATTACTGATTCCTTTTACGGCATTTGCGGCACTTGATTTTACCGATGCCAATGAGATCGAACATAAGGAAGCGGTGCAAGCACTGGTATCTTTAACGGTGATGGCCGGCCGTGCTGATAACAGTTTTGATCCGGAAGGCGCTATTACCAGGGCAGAAATAGCTAAAATTTTAACCATTCTCGATACCGGTGGTACATTGCCTGATTTGGCCAATACAAATACCACCCCATTTACGGATTTGGCAACCCCAACTTCTACCTGGGCGCAGGGCTTTATCTCTTTTTGTTATACCGAAAAAATTGTTAATGGCCGTACCGAAACAAGCTATGAGCCCGATGCCAACGTGCTACCGCTAGAGGCGGCCAAAATGCTATTGGCAGCGGCCGGCTATGATCCGACGATCGAGGGCATGGTAGGGTCAAATTGGGCAGCAAATACCTCCAATTTGGCCAATACCGTAGGCTTATTTAAGAATGTTGGCCAAATCGATGTTAATGCGCCTCTTTCTCGCGATAATGCTGCGCAAATGGCTTATAATTTATTATCTGTGGATGTGGTAGAATATATCATCGAGCCGGCAATTGATGCTAATGGTAATCTAACAACCATATCTACTCGTAATAAAATTTTGGTTGATGATCAGCCCGTTACGGTTTTAGAGTATCGTTTTAAACAACAGCAAGTAAGTGGTATTATTATAAGTAATGAGCAGGCCAGCTTAATAAGTGATAAGGCCAATGCTGATGATCAAACCACTGTTAAACTTAGCGGTAGTGATGAGATTGTCGAGCTAGCTATTGCCAGTTCCTGGCATATGCTTGGCCAAGAAGTAAGCTTTTTTTATAATTCGAATTCTGTTAATGGGGTAAGCCCAAGCCCGGTTATGGGGGGTTTAAACTTAACTGATAATCAGGTTGATCTAATCGACTATCGTCCTATCGATAATGCTATCTATGATGAAACCGCTATTATCACAGATGCGCTTAATAACAATACCCCTGATTATGATAATCTGGAGCTTTATGTTAATTTTGGCCCGGACCTAAATCAAGCAATTGAGGATATTGATGATATGGCAACAGCCATAAGAAATGCCTTAGCCTTGATGAATATTGATTATGCTACGACCAATATTTACCGTTATTTTATCGATAATAATGGCGATCAAAAAATTGATATAGTAAGCTATATTACCGAAGGTTTTGGCATAGTTTCGGACAAAGATAACGAAGAGGTTAGCATTGATATTTATGATCAGCAAAATGTTAACTATGCTGCTGAGGATACCATAGGCTATGATGATATTGAAGAAGACGACTATGTTAATTATTGGCAATTTGATGATAAGCTAATTGCCCAGCCGGCCGAAATGGCTAGTGGTCCGATTGAGTCAATATTCGAAAATGACACTATTAGAATAAATGGTACAGAGTATGATTTTGCCTCTTTGAATTTTGTCTATGATTATGATTTGGGTATGCTAATGAGTAACCCCTTCCAACTTGAACAAGTTATTTCTGCTTATTTTGATTCTTTAGGTAGAATAATCATGCTTGATGGCGAAATTCAAATTGCATCGCAAATTGCTTTGCAAACCGATTATGAAAAGCGCCTTACCGGTAGCGAATATGTAAGCTTAGTTTTGGGCAATGGCAACACCATGAATAGCCTAAAGGTTGGCGAAATAAAAACTGAGACATATTTGCCGCAGCTTAAGGATGTTTTGGTGCTGGCTGGCAGCGATGAGAGTTTTGGGACGGTTATCGATTTAAGCGGCGATATCCTTTATAATAAAACTGTTAATGCGGTTGCCGCCAATTCTGCTCACGGCTTAATTAGCATTGAAACTGGCTCTGCCGATATTAAGTTGGGTTCGGCTATGTTTAATGGTAGCGCCAGCGACATAAGCTCGATAATAGCCGACGAAAATACCTTGCTATTCCATAAAGAGGCTAATGGTTCTATTAACTTATATGTCGGCATCCACAATATGCCAACTATTACCAATTATAATATCGCTAATGATATATTTGATAAGGAATTTGCCGCCGGCATGGCTTATCAAGCCCTGGTTGTAGAGGATAATGGCAGCTATAAGGCCTTGGCTATCTATATCAATAGCCATAGCTATATTGAGCGGACGAATACCGGCTCGGGTAATATGGGCTGGGATGATGAAATAATACCCCAGTAATAACTATAAATTAATTTTAAAAAAGGGGCTGTCGCAAATAGTTTTATTTGCGACAGCCCCTTTTAATAAGTATTATTCCATTTCCAAATAACGCATTAACATTGTGGCAATTTCGGCGCGGCTGGC
>CAYJPF010000159.1:0-4279 GCA_964372025.1 uncultured Peptococcaceae bacterium
TTGAAAGAAAGCTGCTATTTTTATTTGCTGCGCAAATAAAAATGAAGTGCTCTACAATAATGAAGCTATTAAGCGAGCATAATGCTTAAGAAAGCGAGCATAATGCTTAAGAGATTCGAGCAAAGGGGGCGCATGCAAATTTATCGTTTGCATGCGCCCCTTTTTTTATTGTGGTTATAAGCAATGCAGCATTAATCCGGATTAGGTGAATATTTAGCTGCTGCGCAGGGTTTGCCGGGCAGGGTATTAATATTTCAGTTATTTGCTAATAATAATCTCGCGGCTGTCAGTGCGCCACTCGATACTATAATCTACATTTTCCAAAAACCTGGCCGGAAAATATAGCTGATCTTGATAGCTAATCAATTCCACCTTCTCCTGGCCAAAAAATAGTAATTCCTGGCCAAAATCGGCAATCAAGCGGGTATGGCCGCTTTGCGCATAAATGGTGCCATTGATATCTTCAATAGTCCAATCCAAAGCGGCCATGGTTTGGGCAAAAGGCAAATAACTGCTACCTTCATAAATAACCGCTGCTAAACCGCTATGAGCAATATCATTATCCGTATAAAAAGGCTGATCAATTTGATATATCAAAGGGTCGCCTGCTATTTGCAATAATAGCCAATCCTGTGCCGCTTTTAGCTGCTGCTCATAAGTGGCTGCATAAATATCCGGCATAATTGCACCCTGCTCGGATAAATCCTGATAACTATTGCTTAAAAATTTATTTACCGAAAAAGACATGCCGCCCCCCGAAGGCAAACCAACAAGTATTTGCGCCAAACCCTTGCCATAGCTGGGATTACCAACCAAAAGGCCTCGTTCTAAATCCTGGATATTAGCGGCCAATAATTCGGCTGCACTGGCGGTATTGTCGCTAATTAAAACCGCAATAGGCAAATCGGTTAGCTGGCTATAATCGCCTATTTGCAAATCGCTATAGCCGGCATTATTCATAAAAAATACATAAGGCTTAGCGCCCATTAATAGGCTGCCAACATTTACCGCACTTTCAACCAGCCCGCCGGGACAATTATTTAAATCAAGCATAATGGCTTCCATGCCTTGCTCTGTTAGCTCTTCAATAGCATTTTTCACCTCTAGCGGTGTGCTTGCAGCAAAAGATTGAATACGAATAAATCCAAAATTATTTTCTAATAATTGATAGCTAATACTGGCTGTTTGTATTTGGCGACGAGTAATTGTAATCATAGTTTGCTCATCATCGCGCAAGTACTTTAGCATAATTGTTACGCCTTCTTCGCCCAATAATAGGCTTTGCAATAAATCCACATCGCCATTAATCGCCACCCCGTCTACCTCGGTGATAATATCATTGGCCTGCAAACCGGCTTCTTCGGCAGGGCCACCCGCAATCACCGAAGTAATGATAGCCTGCCCATCTTCATTAACGTTTAAGTATACACCAATCCCAATATAATCGCCATCATAAGAATCGATAAACTCCTGGTAGGCATCCTGATCATGATAGGCTGCCCATTTGTCTTGCTTTTGCAATTCGCTAAATAAAGTTTCGATATCGGGAGCATTTAAGGCTGCCTCATCCAAATCATAAAGCCAGCTATCCTCCAAATAATTTAAAGCGGTTTGCAAATCCTGCGCCAAAGCCGTTGTGCTAAAAGTAGCAATAAGAACCAAAGCGCTAATCAGTACCAAAAAAAGATGTTTTTTCATAAGTTCCTCCAGTTATATTAATTGACAATTAATGCAAAGAGCAGCTACAGGGCAATTGTTGCATAAAGGCTTGGTCGCTTTGCATACTTTGCGACCATGCCAAATCAGCCAATGATGTGCCAAAGCCCAATTTTTTTTAGGAATAAGCGCGCAAAGCTGCGCCTCGGCTTCTTTAACATCCTTGGCCTGGCATAAATTTAAGCGGTTGCCTACCCTAAAAACATGGGTATCAACAGCCAAAGCAGGTATATTAAAGCCCACTGATAGCACCACATTAGCCGTTTTAACCCCTACCCCGGGCAGGCTAATTAAAGCTGCCTTATCGGCCGGCACTTGGCCGCCATATTGCTCGGTTAAGATGCGGCTGGTGGCAATAATATTTTTGGCCTTATTTTTATATAGACCTAAAAAGTTGATTAAAAGTTCCACTTGCTCCAGGCTTGCCATGGCCAAATCTTGGGGGCTTGGATAAATCTTAAATAATTGCTCGGTTACCTTGTTTACCTGGTTGTCATTGGTTTGGGCGGATAATATTACGGCTATTAATAATTCAAAATTATTATTAAAATTAAGTGCCGAACCAATGCCTTGATAAGTTTGTTCTAAAATATGGAGTATTTGTTTTTGATTTTTATTCATAATTAACCTATATCATCAAGTTTTAGTTTGTAAATTAATCGCTAAATATAATAAGGGCTTGCCTAATTGCCAGGCCAGCCCCTATTTGCATCTAATTAAATCAGATTAGTAAAGAAAAGTTGAATGGCCTCAAAATCAATATAGGGAGCAAGTGCTATCATAATTTGATCATAAAATAGGCCAATCGGAATAGCAATAATAATCAGTATTAGCAGAATTGTTCTGGCTAAATTACGTTTATTATATTTATGGCAACCACCTAAAGCCCAGATAATCAGCAAGATGATATTAACCGCCGGAATAAGCATTAGCATAAAAATGCCAATTAAATTAGCAACGGTTAAGGGGGCATAGCGGCTATCATAAAGCAGCTCTTTGTCGCTAAAAATATCCGGTGGCGGAACCGCAGAGGCATTTGCTAAGGTGTCAGCGCTGATTAAGGGCGGCGGCGTGGGCTCTGTTGTAGCGGCGGCTTCTGTTGCAGCAGCGGCTTCGGTTGTAGCGGCGGCCTCTGTTGCGGCGGCAGCTTCGGTTGTAGATGCGGCTTCTATTGCGGCGGCGGCTTCGGTTGCGGCGTTTGCTTCTACTGCGGCTTCGGCTGCAGCAGCGGCTTCGGTTGTAGCAGCGGCCTCTGCTTCCATTGCGGCTGTGGTTTCAGTTGCAGCGTTTGCTTCTACTGTGGTTTCGGCTGCGGCTTCGGTTGTATCGGCAACCCCAGCTGTAGCTGCGGTTTCTATTGCGGTGGCAGCTGCTGCAATTGATATCGTTTCCGCAATTGGCACAGTATTGGCCGCCACCAATATTTCTGCGGATTGCTCCTGATTAAGGCCAATATCATCGCTAGCCTGCTGTTCCGCTTGCAACTGCGCTAAGGCTTGCGGCAGCACTTCCGATGGCAGCTTATCTAATGGCAGCGCCTGCGGCGGTACAACTTCCGGCGGTGGCATATCCGATGGCAGTGCCTCGGTTTGCTCCAAAATTGCCTGCTCTGCCGCTGCTTCAGCCGGCGGCTCCGGTTTTATGATGGAATCTGTTGGCATTAACATAGCAGGCTCGGCGGCTATTGTGGGCGCCTGAGAGGCCACCAGGCCACTTAAATCCAAGCCAATATGCAGCTTAAAGGGTGGATCTAGGCTGATTAAATTATTTTGGATTTCGATATGTTTTATTTCGATAACTTGATTTGTTTTAACCGTGGCCGCTGGCGGCGCAACGGTGGCTGCTTGTTGCAGGTTTTCGGCCATATTGATTTTCTCCTGTTGGGCGATCTCCTGGGCTAGCTCGGCCTTTTCTTGGGCAATAGCTGCTTGATTGCAAGCTAAAGCTGTAATTTCCTCGATGGCCGCAACCTTGGCCAAAGCCGATAATGGCGGCGGCTGCCAGGCCTTTACCTCATCATTGGCGGCAATAAATTTATTTTGACCCAATTTAGGCGAAATAATTTCATGCCAAGCCGGCTCATGAGGGCAAATATCGGCGGTTTCCGCCTCGTTATTATCGGTGCTAGCTGGTTCTTTAAGATTAGTGTCGTCGTCGGGCTCTGTATTTGCAACCTCATTATCAAGGTTGGGGGATGATTCTTCTGCTGCTAGCTCGCCATCATGGTCGCTAGCTGAGGCGGAGATATCGGTTTTAATCATAGTATTGTCGGCCTGCTCAGAGGTTTGCTCAGCCGCAGCAACTTCCTGCTCGCGCATTAAATTCTCCACCAAATTATTTATGCCGGCCTCATTAGTATTATTTGCCAAATCTGCAAAAACAGCCAGAATTTCGGGGCTGTCCTCATTAGGCAAATCAGCGTTGTTAGCAGGTGTTTCGGTGATATCTTCGATTTTATCGCTATCCTCGATATCAGCATCTACATCGGCAGCAGCTTCCGGCGAATCTTTATCGTTATCGCTAGTGCTAGCAGGCATTTCGGTGATATCTTCGATTGTATCGC
>CAYJPF010000160.1:0-4143 GCA_964372025.1 uncultured Peptococcaceae bacterium
TTTATGTACAATATTTAAACGCCATAAATGTACATTTTCAGAACGTTATTGACACCCACCGAAAGAAGGCTTATCATTCAGGCCTTCTTCTTTTTATGCCATTTTCTATATACTATGAAAACCATTTCAAAATACAAAAATGGCGTTCAAGTAGTTTAATCTTAAATTAGGGCTTAAAAATACTAATTTAGGAGGGTATACTCATGACTACTACAATCAAGAACAAATATCTTAATAATTATCAAGAGCTATTATCGACCATTCATGCTTCAGGTACAAAATCTTTTTACGAACTTAATACTAAATTAACTGCATTGCTCTGGATTAACCTTTATGATCTGGTTTTTAACTATTCCTTAAAGGGACAAAAAAATTCAAGATATGTTTATGCATTAGAAGATAAATTGGAGCTTGAAAAATACGATATTGGGATGAATTGTCTAGAAAAAACCATCCAAAAATTTGACTTTATTTTAGCCCAACCCCTTACATGCCAACTTACATATACTTTAACAATCATTAATAATTGCCTGTTAGATCATTTTAAGATAGTGAATAAAATGCCCGGTGGTAAGATCGATAGCCTAAATAAGCATATTGAGATAAACGGTAACCATCACGAACTACAGGAATTGATTCCGGATAAATCCAGCAATATAGAGGAGCATGTAATTATCAAAGAAATCATAAAAAATCGCCAAACTGATGTAGTCAAAGAGCTAAAAATGATCAAAAAGGCATCTGAAATCATGGCCTATATAGCTATTCATTATCTAAACTACAAACCATCACAGATTGTTAGTCGCATACTAGGTAGTAGCACAGAAGCTGTTTTTGCAGAGTTGCTTATTGAGTTTTGCCACAATTATGGCCTGAAATTAAATGAAATAGGAGATATTGTGCTCGTTCTCAATCAACAGACAAATCAGCTTTCCCTAGGCGGAAAATTGGATACCCCCCAAGCCATGTCGCAACAAATATCAAGATTGGCTAATCGCGCTAAAAGTAAAATTTTTTGATTGTTATCTGGCTTTTATACAGATACCCAATAAATAACTGTAGTTGTTGGGTAGGGTGTTTTTTTATCTATCCGCTGTTCTAGTTAGCATGGACAGAGAAGTTCGTAGTGTCCTAAATATATAATATAAATGCAATGGTTTTCTTGAATAATCTTGCCGTTTTTAATTGTATTAAAAAATATAGGGTTTCGTTTATTTTTTACCACGTATAAAATCTCTGGAAATCTACATATAAGATGTTAATTTTCTGCAATATAAAACTAATATTATGAATATACCCCCCCAAAAAAAGCAGTTGATGAAAATCATACTGTTTTTTTGGGGAGGTATTATTGCAAATATTAAAGCACTCTTTTTGTTTGACATTCAATGGTACGGAGTGAGCCTCGGCTATCAAGCAAAAAGGTTGTTTTAGATTTTAAAAAACTACTTTCAATTAGTTCATCTAAGATATATCCTATATAGAGTCGAGGGTTAACAATCGTATTTTTTTCCAATACAGCTATAGCATAAAAATCTAAGCCATTTTCATTGTCTTCATCTAAAGCTTTAAATCCTGATTGCATTAACATGTTATTTAATTCGTTAAATTCTAATGTTACACCTAAGCTATCTCTAAAGAATAAGACCATAACTATAAAGAATGTCCTGGTAATATCCGCTTGGCCGAATAAAATATCACGCAAGTAGTTCTTAAAGCCACGCGCTAATTTAGGGGTATTATCGATTATATTATCCTTAATTATATATACATCTTCCTCGGTTGCATTTGCATCTTCCACAAACATTTCATAGTTTACCAGCAGCAAATTGAAGTAAAAATCATCAATATTAGTAATTAAGCTTTTAACAGAAACCCTATCCGTGTTATTGTCCATAAACGGATTATCATATTTTTCATCAATGGTTTTAGGGTTTTTGAAAGAGCTTAAGTAATTCAAGAGTTCCTTGATGAAAATTCGCCTACTGCGCTGGCGATTTGGAACAAACGCATTTAAATAGTCAGCTAAAAAATCCTTAAAGGATTCTTCAGTGTTTTCTGCGCTATCTAATTCTGTCATCATCACGTCGGTATAACCCATAGTAAAATCGTTGTCATCTGCATCTTTTAGTATGAATTGGCTATAAAATTGATTTAGCATTTTATAAGATATAACGGTACCCCCAGCTTCATTATCGTCATTGCAAAATAATCCTTCAAAGCGACCGTTCATTCGTCTTTCAGCTACCGCTAAAGCATCTACTGCATCATTGCTTATTTTAATCCATTCTTGCAGGTTAAGCTGATGAATAAATGCATACCTCAAAGTGGCATCATAAATATTTCTCACATAAAACATTTCGCAATTATGTTTATATAATAAATCGCAAACTTCATCAAGAGAAAGTTTATTAAAAAATGCATATGTAATAATCCTAATCCTTAGGGGGGTACGTGGATTCTCTTTAAGCGTGTATTGAAGTGGATCGGATGCCTTCGCTATTTTTTGATACAGTCGCTCAATTGCAGATAGTTTATTAGACATATTAATTACCTCCAAAAAAATTTTTAAGCTATAATATAATTTTGCAATATGTGATTTTATTATTTATATTATACAAAAATAAAGAGAAACTTGCAAGTTGCTTGTTTTAGAAGTATGCAGAGTTGATATAGTAACAATAAAAACAATGTAATTTTAGAATCATAAAATTTCAAATTACAAAATTAAGCAATCAATTTAGTAGAATTTAATTGTTGCTTATTGGTGTTAGTTTATTGATGAGTAGGTGAAAAGTGATAATTTCAAATTACAAAGTGGGTTCGGCAAAGGTATATAATTAAAATATCGCAGTACAACTAATATTATAAAAAGGAAGGGTTACATTGAAGAATTGAGGACTCAACTGCTATTTTCATAGACAAGCTGCAATAAAGCCGTAATAAGTAAAATAGCAGATCCGGTAATAAATCTTACTACTAACCCAGGAGGTGAGCTTAACTTGAAAAACAAAAATACTATGACCATTAGTGAATTTCTATTCTTCCATTTCTTCTTTAGCTTAATTAGTTTGTTTTGGTATATCGATCTCATTTTAATTGCGTTACCGGGGATTACATACTATCGTTCGAAGGAACTATGTATCTTGCTTTTGCTTACTTGTTTGGTATTCGGCATTATCATATCTTTTAAAAAAGCGAGAAATAGTCGGAGTGTTTTTTTGAACATCAGTTTAGGTTTTGAAATTTTTACTATTATTGCATACTACAAATATTTTGCTACATTAATACAAATTTCGCTTACTTTAAGCTTAATAGTGGGATTGCTATATAGTATGATGATAATTTTCCGAAAAATCAAACCATCACTAGCGGCAAAAACCGTTATAAAAAACCGCATTGCCCATAGCCTAATGGCAAGCCGCACGATCTTTGCCATTGGGACAAGCACTTTAACTGCTTCGACATTGCTGGTAACAATCTTTGGTTATTCTATCTTTCAGCCTGCTTCTGTTGCTGCCATAAATTATTCCTATTTGCAAGATTATACATTAGAAGAAACACTAGTACAGGTAAATATGCTAAACCAAGAGATATGGCAATCTTTATCTATTAAAGAGAGGCTAGATGTATTACAGACCATAGCTAACATGGAGCGAGATTATTTAGGCCTCCCCCATGAGCTAAACATTATTGCTGAGAGCATGGACGAACAAACGCAAGGTTATTATCTAGATACGCAATACCTAATTGCTGTAAATTTAGCCCATATAGAATACAGCCCAGCAATAGATGTCATTAAAACCGTTTGTCATGAAGCCTTTCATGCACTGCAGCATAGAGAAGTTGAATTGTTTAATCGGCTTGATGAAACTTCACAAAACTTATTGCTTTTTGATGATACTAGGCAATATAAAGCAGAATTTGCTAATATTCGTAATATTGATTCTAGCAAAAATTTCACTGAATACTATTTGCAAAGAACCGAACACAATGCCCGAATTTATGCTGATGAAGCAGTAAATCGCTATATGGAAATGTTGGATTAGTGTAAACAAAATCTAAGAGTTCTAATCGAATCAATGTTTAATTGTCAATGACGGTGATAAAATGAACAAAAGTAGCGTTTAAAAAATGTACATA
>CAYJPF010000161.1:0-3915 GCA_964372025.1 uncultured Peptococcaceae bacterium
CCCCTCTGCGACTAAAGAAAATAAACTAGCAAACGTAGGCGAGGGCAAGAAAACCCAACAACACACGAAATACAACCCAAACCAACTATCCGCCAGAAAACATAAGCAACCCACAACCCACCTAACAAAAACCAACAAAATCAAAAGCAAACCAAGCAATCTACGAAACACAACAAATATAAATATCCGCCGAAAAATTGAGGAAACCCACAACCCACCTAACAAAAACCAACAACCCACCTAACAAAAACCAACAACCCACTTAACAATAAACAACAGCAACAAAAAAAACAACAAAACCAAAGCCACGTGCTATTTCGGCTACGCCGAAAGCCGCACATGGCTATTTTGGCTACGCCAAAAACCGCCGGTTTTAAGCCAATCCGGCTTCCCTGCCACCCTAGATCAGTAAAGCTAAATCAACCTGCTTAGTTTAATAATTTGGCTTAAAACCTTTAAAACCTTTAAAACCATTTTAAAACCTTAGGGGCTCTGCCCCTAAAACCCCGCAATTTTTTGAAAAAAATTGAGTAAAACTTCCCACTAAAAGAGGGTTGCCGCATTTGCGACAACCCTCTTTTAGCTTGCTACTTAACAAATTTCTTAATTTCGCTGATTAATTCCTCTTTACCCGGGATAATCGAAATAAATATTTGCTCGCCATTAATACACATAGTTGGCAAATTACCTATGCCCATTTTACGGGTACGTGCAATATCCTCTTTAATAAAATACTTGTATACCTTGTACTCGGCAAAATCCTTAATCTCATCATAAATATTCTCCACAGCCGCCAACATATAGGTGCAAGCTGCGCATTGATCAGGATCCAATAAGAACAATTCTACCAAAACTTTGTCTAAATTAGCATAATCGGGAATCTCTACATCAGTATCATCTACAACCGCCTGATAATTAGCAATCATCTCGCGCGATTGCTCCGGATTTAATACCGCCTGAGCTGCCGCAATCGTATTTTCGATTGGGGTATCATAAGGCATATCACATCCGGGGCTGATAATTAAATTATGCTTGTTCTCAATGCTATCCAATAAATCGATAACACATTTCATATTATCCTCTTGAGTACCATGTAACATGGTTGTGGTTAAGGGGATATTGCCACCTAAAGTGATATTGTATTTATCGCAAATAGCCTTGGCAGTAGCTAAATTTACATTCTCGTCGATAGAAACACTATCCGGATTGGTACGGCACATTACATCAATTTGGCTGGCAGCATTGCCGCAAACAAAGAAGGAAGATAAGGCGCCCTCTTCACGAATATAGTTGAATACTTTGTCGAAACTAGGCTTAAGCATATCTTCGATATGCTGCGGCGATACCTGGCTGATCAAGGGGTCTACCACGGCAATAACATCCATGCCGGCCTCGATATACATACGGCTCATCGCAACAGCTACATCAGCGCAAAAATCTACTAAATCTTTAACATATTGGGCATCCATAATCATATCCATAAAGATTTCGGTGCCTCTTAAATGCGAAGCCAAGGTAAATGGGCCGCAAATTAAACCATAAAGAGCAGTTTGCTCGCCAATTTCTTTTTTAAGGGTGCGCATGGCACTTAAAATCATCGGCAAACGACCCGATTCCGGGGTGGGTATTGTGCAAGCGCAAGGCAAGGTTTTTTCCTTGGCTAAAGGATGCGATTTTACCGAAGGAGGATTGTTCTTTGCCCAAAGCAACTCGCAACCTAAAATTTCGGCTTCGATTTGCAAATCAAAAATTACCGGTAAGCCATCGGGCATATATAGCTTATTAACCTCGAGTACCGATTCTACCAGCTTGTCGGCCTCTTTTAAAACTTCCTCGGCATTATAGCCTTTTAATTTGCCGGCATGAACCCCTGCAAAAGGTACCCAAGGTACTCTATCCAACTTTTCATGCTTTAATGCTTTGATGATTAAATCCTTGCCCATAATATTGCCTCCTAAAATTTATTTAATATTAATTATTGGCATCTTAATTGTTTATATAATGCCATACTTTAAGGATTATGTCAAGTATATATCCTTGCATGTTTTAGCACAAAACGGCAAAAGCCATAAGCAAATCACCTTTAACAGGCGATATGCTTATGGCTTTAATTAAAACTTTATAGCATAAAAATTACTATACAACACCTTGGGCAATCATAGCATCGGCTACTTTTACAAAGCCGCCGATATTGGCGCCGTTAACATAGTTAACATAGCCGCCTTCTTCTTTACCGTACTCAACGCAGGTAGCATGGATATCGCCCATGATTTGCTTAAGTTTGGCATCAACTTCCTCGGAAGTCCAGCTATAGCGCATGCTGTTTTGGCTCATCTCTAGGCCGGAAACGGCAACACCGCCGGCATTGGCAGCTTTACCCGGGGCATAAAGGATTTTGGACTCGATAAAGGCATCAACAGCAGCCTTATCCGAGGACATATTCGAGCCTTCCGATACGCACATACAACCGTTTTTGATCAATGCAGCAGCATCTTCGCCGCGGATTTCGTTTTGGGTGGCGGTGGGGCAAGCGATATCGCAAGGAACTTCCCAAGGCTTGCGGCCGGCGCGCCATTCGAGGCCGAATTTATCGGCAAAATCTTTAGCAGGACGGCGCTGAATTGCCCATAAAGGCTCGATGAACGAAAGCATTTCATCATTGATGCCTTGTGGAACATAAACATAACCATGTTGGTCGGCAATGGTAACAACTTTGCCGCCTAATTCATTAACTTTGCGGATTAAGAAGGTACCAACATTACCATAGCCGGAGTTAACAACGGTTTTGCCTTCGAAGCTATCGCCTTTGGTTTTTAGCATTTCTTCGGCAAAATAAATGGTACCATAGCCGGTGGCCTCGGGGCGGATTAAGCTACCGCCAAACTGACGACCCTTACCGGTAAGAACGCCGGTAAATTCATTAGCTATTTTTTTGTATTGGCCAAACATATAAGCAACCTCGCGGCCGCCAACGCCGATATCGCCGGCAGGAACATCTAGGTTCGGGCCGATATGGCGATAAAGTTCGCTCATAAAGGCTTGGCAGAAGCGCATAATCTCGTTTTCGGATTTGCCAACGCCATCAAAGTCGGAACCACCTTTACCACCGCCCATAGGCAATGTGGTTAAGCTATTTTTGAAAACTTGTTCAAAGGCCAAGAATTTTAAAATGCCTAAGGTTACGGAAGGATGGAAGCGCAAACCGCCTTTATAGGGGCCAATTGCACTATTCATTTGAATACGATAACCACGGTTTACTTGGATTTCGCCCTTATCATCAACCCAGGGTACTCTAAACATAACTACACGCTCGGGCTCTACCATCCGCTCTAAAATTTTGGCATCGGCATAACGAGGGTTAGCATTGATAAAGGGAATTAAGGAAGCAACAACCTCCTCTACTGCTTGGTGAAACTCGGTTTCGGCAGGGTTCTTTTTGATAACCTCCGCCATAAAATCTTGCAAGTTCATAGCCATTAATTATTCCTCCTTCAATATAATAATTACTATTAAGTAATAAGCTAAACAGTAAAACTGTTCGTATCCAATACTAATTGTACCCTTTTTTTGCAAATAACACAAGCAATTTATTAATTAATCTAATTTTCTGATAAATTAGATTGATGCTTTAGTTGCTTGCTATGAGGATGTTTTAAATTAAATAGTGATTTGATTTATGGTTTTGGGGTGTATAAAAGCAAAAGGACAAAAGCAGCTGGCGAATAAGATAATTTACTAAACTAGCTAATGAAGTTGGAGCGGTTTTTGCCCGTCTGTGCAAAGCAAAACTGGAGTTATAAGCTAGGCTTGAGCACCCTAAAAGGGTAGCAATCGAAAATAAGAGAAGATATTAAAAGCAACTAGCGAGTAGAGAAACTTATTAAACTAGCAAATGTAGTTGGAGCGGTATTTTTA
>CAYJPF010000162.1:0-3855 GCA_964372025.1 uncultured Peptococcaceae bacterium
AACCTCACAACTTTTCTTCGCTTGTTAGCCTTTTAGGGGACTCAAGCCCCCCTTACAACATCCGGTATGCCTTGCCGACAAACCTGCTCGCCCCCCCCCCCCGGCTTGCCAATGCCATTAAGTTAAGAAATATCAGATCTTCGTTATCCTGAGCTTAAGCGAAGGATCTTGCCCTTACTTGCTACATAAAGATTTAATTAGGTTGCCGCTTACTTACGCTGCCCCGTTCTACAATTTCCATGTCAAAAATATACTCTCTTTTTAAATCGGGGTTTTTGATTAGTAAATCTACTAGCTCTATAGTCTTTTCAATCATCGCATTAGTGGGATGATCAATAGAGGTTAACTCATAACCCGCCACTCGCCCAATCGAAATATTGTCAAACCCAAATACCGATATATCTGCCGGCACTCGGTAGTTTTTGCTTCGGCAAGCATCAATTGCACCCATCGCTATCGTGTCCTCGGCACAATAAATTGCGTCCGGACGGCATTCGCTTAAAATCTCTAAAGCCAATTGATAGCCCGATTCGTATAAATAATCGCCGGTTTTAATCGCCATAATCTTGCCGCCTAAAACCTCGGCCTGCTGGATAAAGCCGTCAATCCTCTCGGTTTCTTTGGATAAGTTGGCATTGCCGGTTATTATCGCTAAGTTTTGATGGCCGCTTTTTATTAAATAAGTAGCCACCTTTTTGCTGGCAGCATTGCCATCACTATATACCGCGCTAATATTGCCATCCTTAGAACGCCTGTTAAACATTATAATCGGCATCTCGATATGGCTTAAATCTTCTATTATAGATGATGTTGTTGCCGCAGCAGTTACTATCATCGCATCTACCCTAAATTTGCGCACCTGACGCAAAATTTGCTCCATACCCTCGCTGGGATTAGCCTCGAATATCATTACCTGACGACCCGATTCGCCCAGCTTGCGCACAAATGTCATCAATACCTCTAAATAATAATAACCGGTTTTTGCCCCCACCACCAAAGCCACAATATTAGAATGGCCGGAACTTAATGTGCTGCCAAAAGCATCCGCCCCATAATACTTTAAACTGGCCGCCGCCGTTAATACCTTTTGGCGCATACTATCGCTTACCTTGCCATCCCATTTCTTATCAAATACCCTGGCCGCCGTCGCCACCGAAACACCTGCTAACTTGGCTACATCAGTTATAGTTGCCCTGCTTTTATTTGTTGATGCCTTTTTCATCTGCTCACCTTTTATCAATTTATCTGCTTTTTTATTATCTAATAATAAACTTTAAATTTTAGCTTGTCAATAGCCATTAACCTAATTGCTAAAAGTTATACTTTTTGCTTAACAAAATTTGTAGCAATTATTTTAATATTTTGATTTAACTTGAATTATTTGCCCTTGTATGCTAAAATTAAAAGTAGCTATGTAATGGTTATTTATAGAAAGGGCTGATTTACTTGAATAATTTTGATATCGCACAAGCAATGACTATTAAGCTGGATGATATTTTACCGGAAATGCCAAAACTAGATCCTAAATATCGTCGAGCACCCGACCGTGGTTTTAATTTAACCCAATCTCAAACCGAAATCGCGCTTAAAAATGCTTTGCGCTATATTCCGGAGCAATACCATGCCGAGCTTATCCCCGAATTCTTAGAAGAATTAAAAACTTTGGGTCGTATTTACGGTTATCGCTTCCGTCCGGAAGGCCGTATTTATGGTAAGCCGATTAATGATTATAAAGGTAATTGCGTAGAAGGCAAGGCTTTTCAGGTGATGATTGATAATAATCTCGATTTCGAAATTTGCCTTTACCCTTATGAGCTGGTTACCTATGGCGAAACCGGCCAAGTATGCCAAAACTGGATGCAATATCGCCTAATCAAAAAATACCTGGAAGTGTTAACCCAAGATCAAACCCTGGTAATCGAAAGCGGCCATCCTTTGGGCTTATTTAAATCTAAACCCGAAGCTCCCCGTGTTATCATCACCAATGGCTTGATGATCGGCATGTTTGATAATATTAAAGACTTCACCGCTGCCGCTGCCATGGGTGTAACCAATTATGGCCAAATGACTGCCGGCGGTTGGATGTATATTGGCCCGCAAGGCATTGTTCACGGTACTTTTAATACCATCTTAAATGCCGGCCGCCAAAAATTAGGCATCCCCGATGATGGCGATTTAGCAGGTGTTTTATTTGTAACATCCGGCTTAGGCGGCATGAGCGGCGCTCAGCCTAAGGCTATCGAAATTGCCCAAGGTGTTGGCATTGTAGCCGAGGTTGATTATTCTCGCATCGAAACCCGCCATAGCCAAGGCTGGGTTAGCAAAATTGCCAAAACCCCTGCCGAGGCCTTTAGCATGGCTCAAGAATATATCGATAAAAAGGAAACGGTTTCGATTGCTTTCCATGGCAATATTGTAGCTTTATTAGAGTATGCGGTTGAAAATAATGTCCATATTCCGTTACTTTCCGATCAAACCTCCTGCCATGCGGTTTACGAGGGCGGCTATTGCCCGGTGCAAGTTGATTTTGAAGAAAGAACCCGCATGCTTAAAGAAGATAAGGCTAATTTTGATAAGCTAATCGACGAAACTTTAATTCGTCATTATCAGGCCATCAAAACTTTAACCGAGCGCGGCACTTATTTCTTCGATTATGGTAATGCCTTTATGAAATCGGTATTTGATGCCGGCGTTAAGGAAATTTCCCAAAATGGTTATGATGATAAAGAGGGCTTTATCTGGCCTTCTTATGTGGAAGATATTATGGGCCCCGAATTATTCGATTATGGCTATGGCCCCTTCCGCTGGGTATGCTTAAGCGGCGATCCCGAAGATTTACGCAAAACCGATGCGGCAGCTATGGAGTGCATCGATCCTAATCGTCGTGGTCAAGACCGTGATAACTGGATTTGGATTCGTGATGCCGAGCAAAATAAGCTGGTGGTTGGCACTCAGGCTCGTATTTTGTATCAAGATGCCTATGGCCGTCAGAAAATCGCTTTAAAGTTTAACGAGATGATTAAAAATGGCGAAATCGGGCCGGTAATGCTTGGCCGCGACCATCATGATGTAAGCGGCACCGATAGCCCCTTCCGCGAAACAGCCAATATTAAAGACGGCAGCAATGTTACGGTAGACATGGCAGTGCAATGCTATGCCGGTAATGCAGCCCGTGGCATGAGCCTAATTGCCTTGCATAATGGCGGCGGCGTTGGCGTAAGCAAATCGATTAACGGTGGTTTTGGTATGGTTTTAGATGGCAGCGATCGTGCTCGCGATACTATTGCCAATGCCATGCTTTGGGATGTAATGGGCGGTGTTGCTCGCCGCAACTGGGCCCGTAATGAAAACGCTATTTCTACCTCTATCGAGTACAATAAGCTAAACCCCACTACCGACCATATTACTATCCCTTATATTGCCGATGAGGATATGGTTAAGGCTGCGGTTGCTAAATTGTTTTAATAATTTTTAGGGATAAAAAACAGAGCTCAGGTAAATAATTTTATCTGGGCTCTCGTAGTATTGGAAAGTTTTCTTTTGATTTCGATTTTGTTTTTGTTTGTGGGAAATGGGGTTTGTCTGTTTTGTGATGTTTGGTGGTTTTTGTTAGGTGGGTTGTGGGTTTCTTATGTTTATCGGCGGATAGTTAGTTTGGGTTGTGCTTCGTGTTTTGTTAGTGTTTTTCTTTGATTTTGGTGGTTTTTGTTGGCTGGGTTGTGGGTTTCTTATGTTTATTGGCGGATAGTTTGTTTGGGTTGTGCTTCGTGGGTTGAAAGGTTTTTTTGCCCTCGCCTACGTTTGTTAGTTTATTTCCTCTGGTCGCAGAGGGGGTTGTTACTTTTTGGTCGCAAA
>CAYJPF010000163.1:0-3836 GCA_964372025.1 uncultured Peptococcaceae bacterium
GAGGCGTAACGCAGCTAGGTGGGCAAAGAGCCCCGCCAGGGTGGGTTCGGATTATGGGCTCGTGCTTATATTTAAATGATCAGCATTTTTTGCTTGATGACTATATGACGGCAGCCTTTATTTATTTGTTCCATAGCAATTAAAATTTTTTAAAAAAAGTTTTTGCTAAAATATCCCGGCCAATTATAGCAGGATTTGCAATATAATAGTAGAATATAGATTAGTTATGTGCAAACGGCACTAATAAAATGGTAGTATAGGAGGAAAACAAATGATTTGGAACAAAGAGCGGGAAACAATGCCCCGCGCCGAACTAGAAAAGTTGCAGCTAAAACAGTTAAAGAAAACGGTAGAATGGACTTATCGGCAAATTGCATCGTATCGTGCCAAAATGGATGCCCAAGGCCTAAAACCTCAGGATATTCAAAGCCTTAAAGATTTGGAACTATTGCCCTTTATGACCAAAGATGATTTTAGAGCTAATTATCCCTTTGGCCAAATGGCGGTGGATAATGATCAATTGGTGCGTATTCATGCCTCGTCGGGCACAACCGGCAAGCCTACCGTGGTAGGTTATACCCAAGCCGATATGGATAATTGGACAGAAATGGTTGCCCGCATGGTAACAGCAGCCGGCGTAACCAAGCAAGATACCGCCCAAATAGCCTTTAGCTATGGCCTGTTTACCGGCGGCTTTGGCCTGCATTATGGCCTGGAACGAGCAGGGGCTACGGTTATCCCCATTTCCGGCGGCAATACCGAAAAGCAGTTGATGATGATGGAAGATTTTGGCACTACCTGCCTAATATCCACCCCATCCTATGCCCTATATTTGGCCGAAAGGGCACGCGAGCTGGGCTTTGATATCGCCAAGCGCACTAAATTGCGCCTAGGCCTATTCGGCGGCGAGCCCTGGACGGAAGAAATGCGTGCCGAAATTGAACAAGCCCTACCTATTAAAGCTACCGATAATTATGGCATGAGCGAATTAATCGGCCCCGGTGTGGCCGGCGATTGCCTTTGCTTTAATGGTATGCATATAGCCGAAGATCATTTTATTGTCGAAACTATTGATGGCCAAACCGGCAAAGTTTTAGCACCCGGCACTAAGGGCGAATTGGTCTTTACCAGCCTAACCAAACAGGCTTTGCCGATTATCCGCTACCGTACCAGGGATATTTCGATTATTCATCAAGAGCCTTGCGCCTGTGGTCGCACCATGGCCAGGATGGAAAAAATCTCCGGCCGTGCCGATGATATGCTGATTATCCGTGGCGTAAATGTATTCCCCTCGCAAATCGAGAGCGTATTATTGGGTATTGAAGGCTTAAGTGCTAATTATCAAATTCATGTTAATCGGGTTAATCGCTTAGATACGCTGGAGGTTTTGGTAGAATTTACCGAGGCCGCCCTGCTTGATAATTATAAAGCCTTGCAAGAGCTAACCCGCAATACCGAGCTTAAATTGCATCAAGTATTAAATATCAATGTAAAAGTGCGTTTAGTAGAGCCGCATAGCTTAGCCCGTGCCGAAGGAGGCAAGGCCAAGCGGGTATTTGATAATCGTAAATAAATAGTTAAAACCGCTATAATCGAAAGGATGAAATAAATGGAAAGAAAATTGATGACCGGTAATGAAGCCATAGCCCGTGCTTTTTGGGAGGCCGGTGGCCGAGTAGTTAGTGCCTATCCGGGCACACCCTCTACCGAGATTACCGAAAATGCTGCCACCTATGAAGAGCTTTATGCCGAATGGGCCCCTAATGAAAAGGTAGCCTTAGAAGTAGCCATTGGTTCGGCAATAGCCGGTGCTAGGTCGCTGGCTGCCATGAAGCATGTGGGCTTAAATGTAGCCGCCGACCCCTTATTTACGGCCGCTTATACCGGCACAAATGCCGGCTTGCTAATTATTACCGCCGATGACCCGGGCATGCATAGCTCGCAAAACGAGCAAGATAATCGTCATTATGGCATGGCCGCTAAGCTGCCGGTTTTAGAGCCTGCCGATAGTGCCGAAGCCCATCAAATGACCAAATTAGGCCTAGAATTATCCGAAACCTATGATACACCGGTACTTTTACGCCTAACCACCCGTATTGCCCATGGCCAAACCGCCGTTTGCCTAAACGAGCGCATGGAAGTAGCCTTAAAGCCTTATCAAAAGGATATAGCCAAATATGTAATGACTCCGGCCGGCGCCAGGCCTCGTCATATCGAGGTAGAAAAGCATATCGAGCAATTAATTGCCTATGCCGAAACCGCCGATATCAACCGTGAGGAAATGCGTGATAGCCAAATCGGTGTGGTATGTTCGGGTGCTGTTTATCAATATGTGCGCGAGGCTTTGCCTAATGCCTCTATCTTTAAGCTGGGCATGGCCTGGCCTTTACCCAAAGAGCGCCTAAGCGCCTTTGCCGCTAAAGTAGATAAATTATATGTAGTAGAAGAATTAGATCCCATTTACGAAAATGCCCTCAAATCCTGGGGCATAGCCTGCCAAGGCAAAGAGAAGTTTTCGCTGATGGGCGAGATTTTCCCCGAGCATATCAAGGCGGCTATTTTGGGCGAAGCTATGCCCCAAATCGAGCAAGGCAATTTGCCGATGCGTCCGCCGGTATTATGCGCAGGCTGCCCACATCGTGCTACCTTTGCTCAATTAAAAAAGCTAAAAGTACCTGTTAGCGGCGATATCGGCTGCTATACCTTGGCTGCCTCGCCGCCTTTATCGGCCTTAGATACCACCGTTTGCATGGGTGCTTCTATTAGCATGGCCCATGGCATGAATAAGGCCTTTGGTGATGAGGATAAGCTTAAGCCGGTAGCAGTTTTGGGCGAATCCACCTTCCTCCATTCCGGTTTAACCGGTTTGGTAAATGCCTGCTATAACGAGGCTAATATCACCATTATGCTTTTAGATAATGCCATCACCGCCATGACCGGCCATCAGCAAAACCCGGCCAGCGGTAGGAATGCTAAATTAAATCAAGCCCCTGCTGTAGATTTTAGCGCTTTAGCCAAAGCCTGCGGCGTGGAATTTGTAAAAACAGTTGATCCCTTTGAGCAGGACGAATTGGCCAAAGTAATTAAAGAGGCACAAGCTTTTGAGGGTGTAGCGGTAGTTATTTGCAAATATCCTTGCGTACTTTTGCCCCAATTTAAAAAGAGCGCCCCTTGCCAAGTGCTAACCGAAAAATGCATAGGCTGCAAAGGCTGCCTAAGAATAGGTTGCCCGGCGATAAGGGTAGTGGATCAAAAGGCGATTATCGATGATAGCCAATGCACCGGCTGCAATCTTTGCACCTGGCATTGTCCCACTAAAGCCATTGCTAAAGGAGGTAATTAATATGAATATTCTAATTGCCGGAGTAGGCGGCCAAGGCACAATTTTGGCCGGTAAAGTAATATCCCGTTTAGCGCTGGATGCCGGTTATGAAGTTAAAGTAGCCGAAATCCATGGCATGAGCCAGCGTGGCGGCTCGGTAGTAACCCAGGTTCGTTTTGACAAAGAAGTTTTTGCGCCCTTAATCGGCCAAGGCCAAGCAGATTTGCTACTGGCTTTTGAAATGCTGGAGGGCTTGCGCCTAATCGACCAGTTAAAGCCGGAGGGCAGGGCGGTGGTAAATACCCGTCAAATTATGCCGATGCCGGTTTTGGCAGGGGTGGCGGAATACCCCACCGATATCGAAGCCAAAATAAAAGCCAAGCGCGAAGCCCTGTTTATGGATGCTTATCAGCTAGCTATAGAGGCCGGCAGCGATAAGGCGGTAAATATTGTATTATTGGGCAAATTATCGCAAACCATGGACTTTAGCGAAGAGGCCTGGCTAAATGCTATA
>CAYJPF010000164.1:0-3786 GCA_964372025.1 uncultured Peptococcaceae bacterium
AAAATACCGCTCCAACTACATTTGCTAGTTTAATAAGTTATCTTATTCGCTAGGTGTTTTGGCCTTTAGTCTTATCTTCGATTGCTACCCTTTTAGGGTATTCACCCCCATCTTGTACCCCAAGATGGGCAAAAACCGCCCAAGTGTGGCTTTTTATGCAAATTTATCCTCAAGCAGGATTTTGGGGCAGAAAATCGAATATCTTATTGCTTTAATACTAGCCAAACCTATATAATCCGAACCCATTTTTTAACAAATTTGCCGGCTTCATACGAGCGAACCCGCTCTTGAAAGACGTCCAGTCTGCCTTCGAGCTGTTAAACTCGTCTGAAGCGCGGCAAATTTGCTAAAAAATCGCTGCGCGACCCCAGAAGAAATTAGGGCGGGCTAGGCTAGGCACGACGACGCAGCTGTACTTAACGTACTGCAAGGAGGAGAAACGCAGCATAGGCCGCCCTAATTTTTTCTGGGGTGGGTTCGGATTATATAGGTTTGGCTAAGGAGGTTAGCAACTAGCATAATGGCAGCTTTGATACCGCAAAATATTATCGACGATATCATGGAACAAACCGAAATTGTCGAATTAGTTAGCAGCTATATCCCTTTAGTGCGTAGGGGTAAAAATCATATTGCCCTCTGCCCTTTCCATAATGAAGATACCCCCTCCTTTACCGTTAGCCAGGATAAACAAATCTTCTATTGCTTCGGTTGCCAAAAAGGCGGTAATGTGGTTAACTTTGTTATGGAAATGGATAGCCTCAATTATCCCGAAGCCCTCCGTAAATTAGCCGAACGCCTTCATATCGATATCCCCGAAAATATTAGCCCCCGCCAAAAAGAAGCCCTCGGCGAACGCCAACTGTATTTGCGCTTGCATCAGTTAGCCGGCGAATTTTATCAAAAATGCCTGGCCTCAAACCCCAATATCAAAGACTATGCCCTCAAAAGAGGGCTGGATCATGATCTGTGCCAAACCTTTAACCTAGGCTATGCCCCTGCCGACGACTGGCAAGCCCTTTATAATTATCTTAGTAAACAAGGCTATCAGGGCGATAGCATGGAAAAAGCAGGATTAGTTAGCCAAAGTAGCAAAAATAATCAGTATTATGATAAATTCCGCGGCCGCCTCATCTTTCCCATTGCCGACTATCGTGGCCAAATTATTGGCTTCGGTGGCAGAATTATCGGCGATGAACAACCTAAATATCTAAATTCGGCGCAAACCGCCATCTATAATAAATCGCAAAATTTATATGCTTTGCATATTGCCGCAAGCCATATTAGGCGCCTAAATCAAGCGATAATTATGGAAGGCTATATCGATGTATTAATTGCCCATCAGCAGGGCTTAAACAATGCGGTAGCCACCTTAGGCACTGCCCTTACCGCCGATCATGCCCGCCTTTTAAAACGCTATACCGAAAATGTAATCCTGGCCTATGATGGCGATGAGGCCGGCCAAAAAGCTGCCCAAAAAGGCCTGGCAACTTTAAGCGACCAAGGCCTGCGCGTTAAAATCGTAGTTTTACCCAAAGGCATGGACCCCGATGATTTCCTCAGAGCCAAAGGCCTAAATGGTTGGCAGGACTTAGTTGCCAAAGAAGGCTATGAAATGCTCGATTATCTGCTGCATTTAGCATTGATTAATCATGATGCCCAAACAGCAGCCGGCAAAGGGGCAATAGTTAGCGAGCTATTACCGATTATCGCCAAAATTAATAGCCATGTGGTGCGCGAAAGCTTTATCCGCCGCCTGGCCGAAAGCCTGCATGTTTCGGCGCAAACAATTTATGCCGATTTGCAAAAAAGTGGCTTAAAACTTGCCCAATATCGGCCAAGCATCGGCCATCCGGAACAAGTACAAACCCCACTTGCCGCTCGCAAACATGATAGTAGGCGTCAATTGCTGATTTTGGCCATGGCCGAACAGAAAATTTTTGAATTAGCAAAAAATGAATTAGCCGAAAATTTTGGCCAAAATGAAGAAGATTGCCAGCTTATCGACCTAATCAACCAATTAGGAGCTGATTATGATTATAAACCTTCATCTTTATTAAATCACATTCCGTCAGAAAATGAAGGGTTACGACAATATTTGTTGAAATTATTACGAATAGATATTTCCGATGCCGATAATCTAAAATGGGCAAAGCAATTAATTCCAATTATCAAGCAGGAAATTATTCGTGAAAAAATCGCCAAGATCAATCAAGAAATACCTAAACAAACCGATTTAGAAACTATCCGCAACCTATTAGCCGAAAAGCAAGCATTAACCGAAAGTTTGCAAAGCATCTGATATCAAAGCGGTAAGGTAAGCCGAAAGAGAGGAAATTCCAAGGTGGAACAAGCAAATAAAGCCGACACCATTAAAAAGTTAGTAGAATCTGCCAAAGCTAAAGGCCATATAACCGATATCGAAATTATGGAGGCCTTAAGTGATGTAGATCTTTCGCCGGAGCAAATAGATAAGTTTTACGAACAGCTTATCCAAGCCGGCATTGATATTGGTGCGCCCGCCGTGGTATTGGAGGCCGTCACCGATCCGGATGATGAGGATGTGCCGATTATCGTCGAGCCGATGGAAATCGACCTTTCTGTGCCGGAAGGCATAGCAATTGACGACCCGGTGCGCATGTATTTAAAAGAAATTGGCCGAGTGCCTTTACTTTCGGCCGAGGAAGAAATATATTTGGCCCAAGCAATGGAAACCGGCGACGAGGAAGCCAAGCGTCGTTTGGCCGAGGCTAATTTACGTTTGGTAGTAAGCATAGCCAAGCGTTATGTAGGCCGCGGCATGCTCTTTTTAGATTTAATTCAAGAGGGTAATTTGGGTTTAATCAAGGCTGTAGAAAAGTTTGATTATCATAAAGGCTATAAGTTTAGCACCTATGCTACTTGGTGGATTAGGCAGGCTATTACCCGTGCTATAGCCGACCAAGCCCGCACCATTCGTATTCCGGTGCATATGGTGGAAACTATTAATAAATTAATCCGTATTCAAAGGCAGCTAATCCAGGAATTGGGTCGCGATCCAATGCCCGAGGAGATTGCCAAGGAGATGGGCATTCCGGTAGAGAGGGTGCGTGAAATCCTCAAAATATCGCAAGAAACAGTATCCTTAGAAACGCCGATTGGTGAGGAAGAGGATAGTCATTTAGGTGATTTTATCGAGGATGAGGAGGCATTAGCTCCGGCCGAGGCGGCGTCATTCTTTTTATTGCGGGAGCAGTTGGAAGATGTGCTCTCTACCCTAACCACCAGGGAAAAACGAGTATTGCAATTACGTTTTGGTTTAGAGGATGGGCGCAGTCGTACTTTAGAGGAGGTAGGGCAAGTATTTGGGGTAACGCGTGAGCGGATTAGGCAGATTGAGGCAAAAGCTTTACGCAAGTTACGTCATCCCAGCCGTAGTAAAAAGCTAAAAGATTATTTAGATTAAAAATTCAAGGGGCTGTCGCAAATTAGCGATAGCCCCTCTAATTATGTCCATGGAGGTTATCAGTTTCTTACTTGATATTTCGGGCTGTTTTGGCTGCGCCAAAAGGCGCCGGTTTTAAGCCAATATGTGCGAGTTCCCCGATGTTTCACTTGCAACAAGACGAGGTGTTGCGGTAACATATACACCGCTCATCGCCGCTCCCACACCTATGGTAGCCGCCACACAGTTTTAAACGGCAAAACAGGCATAAAAAGTGAGTGTTCTTATTAGGATACTCAAATCCTATAAGAATGCCTACTGAACAATGCCCAATTCGGGCACACCGCAGACTATAGCAAGCACCC
>CAYJPF010000165.1:0-3760 GCA_964372025.1 uncultured Peptococcaceae bacterium
TTGTCATGGGCAATGCCCTTGTAGTGCCTGTGGTGAAGCGCATAGGGGATAGGATAAGGGAGATTTATTAGTGGTGTAAGTCAGCTGTAGTTTACTTCACCGCATAATATATTTTGAATATTATGCGGTGAATCCGTGATTTTAATTATTTACATAATAAACAAAGCCAGTATATGAAACAAGACCAACTTTGCACAACGATGAAATCTTTTCAATTATAAAGCTTAAGATATTTTCAGCGGTTTTAAAAAAAACAAGCAATACCTCTTCCAATTCTTTAAGGATTTTGTCAATAGTGAATTCTCCCACTTGCTGTAATATTTCACTGGAGACAATATAGTCAGCGCTATGCTCAAAACTATTTTTCATGTTCTAATCCTTCTTTTTTTCCAAAATCTGTTCTAAGTAAAAAATTGTTTTTTCTGCAAGGTTTTTCCCAAGTTCGTGTAAAAAACATGTAAAATCATCTTTCAGAAATCTAGTTTCGAATGATTTAAATTTTAAATAAATATGCACAAAAGATAAAGTGTATTTCTCTGATGTTAAAGTATATTTCATGTTTGATACTTTTGAGATTGGAACAAGTTCTTCATCTTTATATATATTTGGTTCTATTTTGTCAAATCCAGTTTTTATTTTTTTGAATTCTACAGTATGAGATTCTATTCTGTCTGAAAAGTTGTTGCTTATAAATTCAGATATGCTTTCTTTTATAAAATGTGTAAATTTTGATTTTTCAGAAGTGTACGCTTCAATAAAAGCTTCTACTTTATATAATATGGTTGCTCTTTTTGAATCTAGTATTGATTTTATTTTTTCAAAATCTTTTTGTTTAGAAAAATTATTTTCCATAAAAGTTTTTTCAAAAGAATCGCTTAGTATATTAAAGTCTGAGCAATTTTTAATAACAGAGTAAAAGTTTTTTCTTGTGGATAAAATTTCTTCAAGTTGGTATCTAATTGCTTCTGATGAGTCGTAATATTTTTCAAAATATACTCGCTTTAGAATAGTTTGAAGCCATGCATCGTCCCATTGTGCTAGGGAATTAAAATACCTTGAATTAGAGTGGGCAAGCCTTACGGCCTTCCATAGGCCAGAAATATCCGTTGGTAGAGTGTTGTCTGTTTCCGCTGCACTGCCTCTATGTTGTTGTAATATACTGTCATCGTTTTGTTTTAAGTAATCAAGTATTATATGTTCTAGGCTGTTTTTTAAAAAACTATCTGTTTTTATTACTCTATGGTGATAAATTATATTTTTGTATAGATTCCATCTTTTTATAAAAAAATCTTCTAATGTGTTTATTGTTTTAGCGCTTGATACAAAAAAATAGTAGTCATCTTTAGGAAAAAGTTTCATAGAAGATATTAGCCTATCATATTCGATTCGACCATTATTTATTCCTGAGTTTATAATATCCCTATTGACATAATCAAGCCGATCTCCATCAATAACTCCGTCGACAACTCCATGTAGTGATGTTAAAACTGGAGATTCTTCAGAAAAAATTACTTTAACAATTTCCAATGCTAATACTTTAAAATATTTTTCATCAAATGATAGGCCCGAGTGCCATTGACTACTCCCATAAAGCAAATCACTGATAAGAGCTTCAGTCATCTTGTTGCCCATTATTTCATGTAATTGAGAGCTTTTTTTGTCGAGTCCATATTCTTCAAATATATCATAGAACTCTGCTTCGCGATGGTTTTTATCCTTTTTTTCTTTTATCTTTAAGTATACATTATGAATTGCACTTTCGGTGATATGGCTAAAAGGAGGATGCCCCAAGTCGTGAAGGAGACCACAAAGACGAACCGATTGAAACATTAGCAAATATGTAAATCTGTCTTCAGTTTTAATATTAGAAGGAATATAGCTGTTAAAAAATACATTTTCTATAGATAGATTTTCAAACTGATATAGTTTGTCTTTCTCAATATTTTTATCGTCTAAAATACTTCTAAATGCATTAGGTTGTTTTAGTATTATATCATCTATAACGCTCCTTTGAATATCTGTCTTGAAGCTTGAAATTAAACTATTTACTGTTTTATAATCACTATTTACAATGCTATGATATAAAATATCTCCACAAAGCTTCATTGTTCCAAGCGAGTGTTCAAATCGTTTTGTTTTGTTTGTCGGAAAAGTCAAATATGCAGTAGAATTTTGTGATATATTATGTAACCTGTTAAATAGTTGCGTAGATATGACTTCTTTTTCATAGATGCTAATAAGAATTGTATTATGAATAGTGTCAGATATATATATTTGTTTTTTTTGCAAACTAAACCTCATACATAGATAACATAATATTCTGTAGAAAATTTCATACCTTAGCTAACATGCATAACTAATTAATCCGGCAGTCCAAACAATTGTAATACAGAAATATCTTCGTCAATGGTAGGCCAGTAAATGCCTTCGCCGCCGCCTACAAGACGCCACTTTGCTCGGTCTTCTGGGCTTGCGTCTCTAAGTCTTGGGAACCATTCTAAAGGGACAGCAATTTCGCGCCCGTCAGCGATATCAATACGAAGCATGGCCTCGTCGGTGACGACATTAATGGCAAGAGGTTCACTTTGTACGGGGATGGTACTCATTCCAGGCCTCCAAGAAAGAAGTCTTGTGTTCTATTACCAGACGGCGGATTGCAGAGAGTTCGTGTCCACGTAGTCCGCGAGATTTTGCAAGCTCACCGTTGTGTAGCCAAAATTTTGCTAGCCCGTTGCCGCATTCAACGTGTACGTGCGGCGGCTCGTTTCCTTCGTTGGCGTAGAAGAAAAATCTATAAGCTCCAATGATAAGAAGTGTTGGCATACTGATAATTCCTTTCTTTCACATAATCATTTTTTTTATGTACGTCTACTGTTTTCACTTGACTGATTATATACCTTGCGCATAGTTTGCATGTTATTTTCTTAATAAACCGATAGTTGTCTAAAAGTGGAAAAAAATAATTGCACGACCATTTCAACCAAATCGCGCGACTATCGCCCATAAAACTACAATGCCTGTGGTTAAGCTCGTAAGCATACAGCTTAAGATACCCCATAGAAAAATACGCTTTGGTGAAAAGTTTTTGTATTTTTGCACCAGTTGCGTAGCTTCTTCATATGTCTTTTGCGCATTGTGGGCTGAGATTTCGCATTTTTCAAGGCATTGTTCCATACGGACGGTGATACGCCCTACAGCTTCAACGGGATAGTTGCGCACCTCTTGGGCGGTGCGGTGAAGTTCTTTCTTTGTCTCCACGATGGTCTTGTTCAACTCTTTCAGATTGTGCAAGAGCTCTTTGTTGTTCAATATTACTTCCGCTTGTTGCTTGGGAAGATGTTCTTGTTTTTCCGCACTCGTGTGTTCGCTCACGGGCTGTTTCCTGTTCTTGTTGATGTTCAGTAGTTCGTCCATTTTCATAGAGTAAACCTCTTTGTTGTAATGATTTCCATGTATACGCCTTACCTAGCTGACTGCCCTTAAAGGCCACGCCGTCCATGGCAAAGCTAATGCCGCTAATGGTTCCCGTACTGGCTTGGTTGAGTTTTACCTTTACGCCCTCAGCAGCAAGGCTGCGCATGAAGGTAGGCAAGGGCAACTGTTCCTTATTCAGCGCAGTATCTATGATTGATTGCAAATTCATGCGCACCGACGGTTTTTGTGTGCGCAAGGCCTGCTCTACTTCGCCCTTGGTGGGAGCTTTTCTGCCCACCTCCTTGCTATTTGGCACTTGCACAAGGCCGTATTCTTTTTCAAGACG
>CAYJPF010000166.1:0-3745 GCA_964372025.1 uncultured Peptococcaceae bacterium
GGCTTATTCAAAATAAGCGTAGGTATAATCACTTTCGCTACCTAAGTAGAAGCGAACGAAATCATGTAAATCATCGCTGATAGCATAAGGTACTTCGCGAACATGTAGCGGGATAATGCCGGCTTCTTCTAATAGAATTTGCTCGGCTTCGGCATACATGCTTAAGCGGGTACCTGCATCGGAGAAGGTATTAGCGGTATTTACCAATTCATCATAACGCTCATTGGAGAAACCGCCACCATTTTGGGCATTGGTGGTAACAAAGTAGCTTAAGTAGGTGTAAGGATCATTATAATCGGGCATCCAACCGGCATAGATTAAATCAAAGATGCCGTCTACACGGTTGCTAAGCATAGCAGGATAGGTAACAATTTCTACCTCTACATTAATGCCTAAATTGCGCATCCATTGATCTTGAGCATTTTCGGCAATGGTGCGGGTGGTGTTATCGGCAATGGTAATATCAAAGCTAATTTCCGAAGGATCGCTAATGCCCATGGCATCCATAGCAGCTTGTAAATGCTCTTGCGCTTTATCTAATTCGGCAGTTGTTTGATAAACTTCGATCGGATACTCATCATTGTAAAAACCATTTTCGCCGGCTACGGCAGGTAATACAAAGCGGGTATGCGGGCTATAGATATTACCGGAAGAAATAGCAATAAACTCTTCACGGTCTAAAGCATAGTTTAAGGCTAAGCGGAAATCTTTATTGCCTAAAATCGGATTATCTTCGCTGGCGATATTAACCGAGAACCAGTCTAAAGCGCCGCTCATAAAGCTTTCCAAATGGGTGCCTTCCGGTAAAGTGGAAGAACCATCAACATAGCTGGCAGCTAAAGCAATCGGGATATCGGCCATATCAAGCTCGCCGGTTTCGAATAAAGCAAAGGCAGCTTGTTGCTCCATAATACGGATGGTAACTTTATCTAAGTTAACAGCATCGGCATTCCAGTAATTTTCGTTCTTTTCCATTACGATAATATCTTCTAAGCTATATTCAACTAATTTATAAGGGCCATTGCCTAAGAAGGCTTCAGCACTTAAAGCATATTGATCCCCATGTTGCTCTACTAATTCCTGCTTTTGAGGATAAAAAGTAGGCATATCGAGGAAGCTTAGATAATAAGGTGCAGGAGTGGCAAAATCGATAACAAAGGTATAGTCATCGGGAGCGCTTACGCCTAAATCGTCAACGGTCATTTCGCCGCCGGCAATTTCAGCAAAGTTTTTGATTTCATAAAGTACCCAAGAATAGTCCTTAGGATCGTCTTGGTCGGCTAAACGCTTGAATGCATAGACAAAGTCGTTGGCGGTGATTGGGCTGCCATCGCTAAAAGTTGCATCTTGGCGTAAGGTAAAGGTAATTTGCATATTATCTTCGCTAACAACCCAACTTTCGGCCACACCGGGCATAACTTCGCCCTCATGGGTACGGATTAAGCCTTCGCCTAAACCTTTCATTACTACATAAGAAGGTGAAGCATTAAAACGTTGCGGATCAATAGTAGGAACAGAAGCTAAGCTAAAAGTTAATTCTTGGGCTTGGGCAGCGCCTTCGGTGTCCTCGGCGGCATCTTCGCCAGTGGTATCCTCGCCAACTGCCGGCTCTTCGGCAGGCTCCTCAGAACCGCCACCACAGGCAGCAAAGACCAACATTGTTGCAAGTAACATCATAACCAATAATAGTGTTGCTTTTTTCATTAAGTGTTTCCCCCTTCAAGTTTTTTTATTTCTTTGTTGAATTGCTTCAACAAGTTTTAAACAAAGTAATAGGTAAAACTATAGGCAAATTAATTCTTTATTGGATTTAAACATATTTATGGCGCCATCTGCGGTAATATGCATGGTATCTTCAATTCTTACCCCGCCGATACCGGGTAAATAAATGCCCGGCTCTACGGTAATAAAGCAATTTTCTTGTAATTTATAATCACAGGTGCGGCTCATAAACGGTATTTCGTGAATATCTAAGCCTACCCCATGGCCTAAACCATGGCCAAATTGCTCGCCATAACCGGCATTAGTAATATAATCCCTAGCTACAGCATCAACAGCCGAGCCTAAAATACCGGGCTTCATAATTGCCTCGGCACGATTATTGGCCTCCAGCACAATACCATGAATTTTGGCCAATTCCTGATTAGCCGGCTTGCCTAAGCTAATGGTACGGGTCATATCGGCACGATAACCTTTATAGCAGCAGCCAAAATCAAGGGTAATCATATCCCCTGCTTGTACAATTCTATCGCCGGGCTCGGCATGAGGCAAGCTGCCTCTAGGGCCCGATGCCACAATAATAGGGAAAGAAAGTGTACAACCCTGGGCATTGATTTGGCTTATCATAAACCATTCAATTTCCTTTTCGGTTTGGCCGGGCTTAATAAAATCACAAGCGGCGCTAAACACAATATCGGTAGCGGCGCAAGCCTTAACCAGCGCTTTTTGCTCGCTTTCGTCTTTGGTATAACGCAGGCTTTCGATTAATTCGGCGCTGGGATTAAACTGGCAATCTTTAAGCGCTTCGGTTATTTGCTGATAATGATTATAAGTTAAATAGTTTTTTTCGAAGGCCATGGTTTTAATTTGATATTTTTGGCTGGCCTCGCTAAGTCTTTCGCCCAAAGAAGCAGATGGGCTGCGATATAAAATAACCTCGTAATCGGGGCATTCTTCGGCAGCTTGTTCGGTATAGCGGCAATCGGTGATAAATAAATTGGCCGCACCGCAATTATTGCCGGTAATTAATAAAAAAGAATCATGATTGGTATAGCCACTCATATAGGTAACATTGGATTCATGGCTAACAAAAAGGGCATCAATTGATTTTTCGGCCATCAATTTACGTAAGTCGGCCAAGCGTGTTTTAATTGTCAAAACCTTACCTCCCACCATTTAGCAGGCCTTTAATTAATAGGCCAAAATAACAATGTATTCTCAAGGTTATAAATTTCGACGAAAGTTAATAAATCCCTTTAATTTACTAAAACTAATAATTTTGTACTTAAAAAAGGATATTGGCTAAAAAAGGCTAATATTTTAAACGGTACAAGTATTTGGGGAGGTTATTTATGCAAAAAACTTTACTTGAATTAAAAGGTTTAAAAAAGCATTTTAATGTTGGCGGCCGCAAGCTTTTAAAGGCGGTAGATGGTGTTGATTTTATTATTAAAGAGGGCGAAACCTTAGGCTTAGTTGGCGAAAGCGGCTGTGGTAAATCTACTATTGGCCGTACTTTGGTTAAACTGTATGAGCCCACCGCCGGCCAAATTATTTTTGATGGCCAAGATATTACCAAGTTTTCTAAAACAGATCGCAAAAACTATGCCCGTAAAGCCCAGATGATTTTCCAAGATCCTTATGCATCCCTTGATGCCAGGATGACTGTTGGCGATATTATCGGCGAAGGCATCGATATTCATCATCTGGCCACCGGCAAAGAGCGCCAGGAAATTATCTATAGTAATTTGCAAAAAGTTGGCTTAAATTCCGATCATGCTAATCGCTTTCCCCATGAATTTTCCGGCGGTCAGCGCCAAAGAATCGGTATTGCTCGCTCTTTGGCCATTAATCCCCAGTTTATCGTTTGCGACGAGCCTATTTCCGCACTTGATGTTTCGATCCAGGCCCAAATTGTTAACTTATTAATTCAGTTACAAGAGGAAATGAAGCTTACTTATTTGTTTATCGCCCATGATTTAAGCATGGTTAAGCATATTTCCGACCGAGTTGGCGTAATGTATTT
>CAYJPF010000167.1:0-3664 GCA_964372025.1 uncultured Peptococcaceae bacterium
ATCTCCTTTTCCATATTCAGCAAATCCATAAAATTAAATTCCGGCAAAATAGGCAGCTCGAACTGGGGCATTTGATTTTGGTCAAAGCCAAAATCGAATAAAGATACTTGATTACTCTCCTTATCCTGCTGCAATTTTTTGGAAATCTCCAGCATTTCATCCATCGAATTTAGCATGGTGGCTCGATTATAATCAAAGCCATCCAAAGCGCCGCATTTAATCAAACTTTCCAGCATTTTGCGATTTAGGGCAATGCGCTCGCAAAAATCGGCCAAGGAGGCAAAAGCCCCATTTTGATTACGCTCATTAACAATTCTTTGCACAACCTCTTTACCCACATTTTTAACAGCGGCCAAGGCATAGCGAATTTTGCCATCATAAACCCTAAATTTCAAATCGCTTTCATTGATATGCGGTGGCAAAACATCAATATTCATATGCTTACATTCTTCGATATATTCGGGCACCTTATCGGCATTATCCATAATCGAAGTTAGCATGGCGGCCATAAATTCCGGCGGATAATTAGCCTTTAACCAGGCCGTTTGATAAGTTACAGCCGCATAGGCCGCACTATGGCTTTTATTAAAGCCGTATCCTGCAAAGTATTCCAGCAAATCAAAAATTTCGCCGGCAATTTTGGCATTAACATCATTGGTAACGCAGCCGGCCACAAATTCATCACGAGCCTGCTTAATAATTTCCGGCTTCTTTTTACCCATGGCACGGCGCAGCATATCGGCTGCCCCCAAGGAAAAACCGCCCAAGGCACGGGCAATGCGCATTACCTGCTCCTGATACAAAATAACGCCATAAGTTTCTTCCAAAATCGGCTCTAGCTTGGCATGCAAATATTTAACCTTTTTGCGGCCATGCTTGCCATCAATAAAATCGTCTACCATGCCGCTGCCCAAAGGCCCCGGCCGATAAAGAGCAACCAAAGCGATAATATCTTCAAAGCGCTCGGGCTGCAAGCTTTTTAAAATCTTGCGCATCCCTTCGCTTTCCAGCTGAAACACCGCCACCGATTCGCCATTGCCTAACATATTATAGGTAGTTTTATCATCAAGCGGGATACTGCTAATATCAATATCCAGCTTAAAGCCATGCTTAATATTTTCCAAACTATCATCAATAACCGAAAGCGTGCGCAGCCCCAGTAAATCCATTTTAAGCAGGCCGCATTCCTCTACCTGGTCTTTAGCATATTGGGTGGTAACAATGCCATCGCTGCCCTTTTGGATGGGCATATAGCTAATCAATTCATTTTGGGAAATAACCACCCCGGCCGCATGTTTGCCGGCATGACGGGGCATGCCTTGGATTTTGCCTGCTACATCCAGCATTTCCTTAATTTGGGGATCATTTTGATAGACTATCTTTAAATCGGGGGTTTTTTCGATGGCCTCATGAATAGTTTTGATTTTAGGATCATCGGGGATCATCTTCACTACCCGATCCACATCGGCATAGGGGATATCCAGCACCCTGCCTACATCACGCACCGCCCCTTTGGTAAGCAAAAAGCTAAAGGTGATAATTTGCGAAACCTTGTCCTCGCCATATTTGCGCACCAGATAATCAACCACTTCGCCGCGTCTTTCATCGCAAAAGTCCATATCGATATCGGGCGGGGTAACTCGTTCGGGGTTTAAAAAGCGCTCAAAAAGCAAATCATAGGCAATGGGGTCGATATCGGTAATGCCCAGGCAATAGGCCACCAAAGAGCCGGCCGCACTACCACGCCCCGGCCCCACCGAAATGCCGTTTAGGCGGGCATAATTAATCATATCCCAAACTATTAAAAAGTAGCCGGGAAAATCCATAGTATTGATAACATTAAGCTCAAAATCGAGGCGCTCTTTGGCCTCGGCGGTAAGGGGATTATAGCGCTTGGCCAGGCCTTCTTCGCAAAGATGGCGCAAGTAACTTGGTACATCAAAGCCTTCCGGCACCTGATAATGGGGCAAATACAGTTCGCCAAAAGTAAAATCGATATGGCAGCGCTCGGCAATTTTTAGGCTATTGCTGATAGCCTCGGGGCAATGACTAAACAGGGCGGCCATTTCCTGCTCGCTTTTTAAATAGAATTGATCATTGGCAAAGCGCATCCGTTTTTCCTCGGAGCGGATTTTGCCGGTTTGGATGCAGAGCAAAATATCATGCATATCGGCATCTTCGGCATTAACATAATGCAAGTCATTGGTGGCAATAAGGGGCAGATTTAATTCTTTAGCCAGCTTTAGCAGGCCTTTTTGAGCAATAATTTCTTCCTCGATGCCATGATCTTGTATTTCGATATAAAAGTTATCTGGGCCAAAAAGTTCGCTAAATTGCTTGGCTAGGCTGACGGCATCTTCGTAGCGATTTTCGATAATCAGTTCGGGGATTTGGCCGGCGATGCAGCCGGATAAGCAAATCAGCCCTTGATGATATTGTTTTAAAAGCTCCATATCGATACGGGGTTTATAGTAAAATCCCTCTACAAAGGCTAAAGATACCAGGCGGCATAAATTTTGATAGCCTAAATTATTTTCGGCCAAAAGCACCAAATGATAAGCGGCCTCGGATTTGCGGCCGGCCCGCTCGAAGCGGCTGCCGCCTGTCATATAAACTTCGCAGCCGACAATCGGTTTAATGCCCTTTTTGGTGGCCTTTTTATAAAAATCGATAGCGCCATACATCACGCCATGATCGGTAATGGCGCAGGCCGGCATATTAAGCTCGATGGCGCGATCCAGCAAATTATCTAAGCGAGCTGCGCCGTCTAAAAGACTAAATTCTGTATGATTATGCAAATGCACAAAAGCCATTCGTTTATTTTCCTTCCATATTTGTTACTTTAATCAGCAGGCCTTTATCCCTAAAGCTAAGGGAGTTTTCGCCCGAGATAATAAGATGATCTAAAAAGCCTATCCCTAAGCTACTTAAAACATGAGCTAGGTGATTAGTAAGCGATATATCGTCGGAGCTGGGTTTTAAATTACCCGACGGATGATTGTGTAAAAGAATTATATTAAATGATTTATGGCGTAAGGCGGCCATTACAATTTTGCGCAATTCGGTATTAACGCTATCGATGCTGCCTTCGGCTATTTTTTCTACCTTGATAATGCTATTATGCTGATTAAGGCAGATAAGGTATAAAATTTCATGATTTATGCCTAAAAATAAATCGCAGGCATAGTCGTGAATATTTTTTGCATCATAAAAGGTGTAAGCCGGATTAAGTTTGGTAATTCGATAGTATCGTAAAAGTTCGGGCACCAGATTAAGCAAAAGAGCAGCATTAGCACCCACGCCATCGGTTAATAGCAGAGCATCGGGGTCGGCATCCAAAACCGCACTTAAAGAGCCATGCCGCTCGATAAGATGATGCGCCAAAGGGTTAAGATCCTTATAGGGGATGGCAAAGTAAAGCAAAAGCTCCAAAATCTCGTGCTCGGCAAATGATTCTAGGCCCGAGCTAAGAAAGCGATCCTTAAGCCTTTGACGATGTCCTTGATGGATATTATCTTTAGCCATAATGTCACCTTTGTTTTGTTCTTTTTTTGGGTTGGTTGGGGTTTGTTGCTTTTTGTTAGCTGGATTATAGATTGCCTCAATTTATCGGCGGATAGTTTGTTTGGGTTGTGCTTCGTGGGTTGTTTGGCTTGCCTTTGAT
>CAYJPF010000168.1:125-3639 GCA_964372025.1 uncultured Peptococcaceae bacterium
CCGATAAATTGAGGCAAGCTATAATCCAGCCAACAAAAACCACCAAAATCAAAAGAAAACCCAATAATCCACAAAACAAAACCCAAACAAGCTATCCGCCGATAAATTGAGGCAAGCTATAATCCAGCCAACAAAAACCACCAAAATCAAAAGCAAAAGCCAATCAAACCTAACCCATCAAATCTAAAAAAGTTCTACAATTTAAATAATTTATACATCTAATGCTAAAATTGTTTAAATTAGGCGGCATTAATCAAAATTAATGTTTAGCTGCCAATTTAGTTTTAACTTACCGCCAATTTTACTTTGTATTAAAATATTCTTAATATTCAATAAGAATTTCTTTTTGCTTTTGATTATGTTATAATGGGCTTAAGCCAGTTGATGGCATTAAAACTTATGGCCACTGTTTAATTAGTATTGAGGAGGAGAAACAGTTAATGGTTAAAAAATCTTACCGGGTAACAGTTTTTGAGGATTTATGCAAAGCCTGTGGTATTTGTATTGAATTATGTCCTACCAAGGTATTTGTTGCCCAATCCGATGGTAAATCTAAAGTAGAAAACGAAGAGCGTTGCACTTCTTGCCTAATGTGCGAAATGCATTGCCCAGACTTTTGTGTGGAAGTGGAGGAAAAAGCAAATGACTAATGTACGCTTAGTGCAAGGTAACGAGGCCTGCGCTTTAGGCGCTATTGCCGCCGGGGCTACTTTTTATGCCGGTTATCCGATTACTCCTTCTACCGAAGTTGCGGAGAATATGGCTGTTTTAATGCCCAAAGCAGGTCATAAATTTATCCAAATGGAGGACGAAATTGCCTCTATAGGTGCTATTATTGGCGCATCATGTACCGGTGCTAAGGCCTTTACGGCTACTTCCGGCCCCGGTTTTTCTTTAATGCAAGAATTATTGGGTTATGCCTCGATGACCGAGGTTCCGATCGTATTAATCAATGTAATGCGTCCCGGCCCCTCTACCGGTTTGCCTACTTTATCTGCCCAAGGCGATATTATGCAAGCTCGTTGGGGTACTCATGGCGATCATGCTATTATTGCGATTGCGCCCAGCTCGGTTACCGAAACTTATTTCGAAACCATTAATGCTTTTAATTTGGCCGAAAAATACCGCACCCCGGTTATCCTGTTATTAGATGAGGAAATTGGCCATCTAAGAGAGCGCTTTGATATCGAAGGCCAAGAGGTGGAAATTATTAACCGCAAGCGCCCCACCTGCCCGCCCGAAGAGTATTTGCCTTATAGCAATGAAGAGCCCGATGGCATCCCGGCTATGGCCGATTTTGGCACCGGTTATCATTATCATGTTACCGGCCTTACTCATAATCAAAAAGGCTTTTATACCAGCAAATTAGATGAAGTAGATACTTTTATCCGCCGCATCTACAATAAAATAGAAGATAAAGTGGACGAAATTGCCACCTTTGAAGAAATTCATACCGAAGATGCCGAGGTTTTATTTATTGCCTATGGTAGTGTTGCCCGTACCGCCGAAGAAGTAGTTGAAGAAATGCGCGCCGACGGCCAAAAAGTTGGCTTATTGCGCCCAATTACCGTTTGGCCTTTCCATGAGGAAAAAATTAAAGCCGCTTGTGCCGGCAAAAAAGCCGTTATCGTGCCCGAGATGAATATGGGTCAATATGTAAGAGAAATAGAGCGCGTTGCTCCTAAAGATGTAAAAGTTATTTCTCATACCAGGGTAGACGGCGAATTAATTATGCCTCAGGAATTAATGGATTGTGTCAAGGAGGTGCTGTAAATGAAAGCGCATTATCAAAAGTATTTTCGCGGTAATTTGCCCCATATTTGGTGCGCAGGCTGCGGCAATGGTATTATCATGTCGGCCTGGGCTCGCGCCATGGAAAAAATGGGTTTAGATAATGAGCAATGCGTAGGGGTATCCGGTATTGGTTGTTCTTCGCGTATTACCGGTTATTTGGAGATGAACACCCTGCATACGGCTCATGGTAGAGCTTTGCCTTTTGCTACCGGTGTAAAAATGAGCAATCCCGATTTGAATGTATTTGTATTTTCCGGCGATGGTGATGCCATTGCTATTGGTGGTAATCACTTTATCCATGCTTGCCGTCGTGATATGGATATGACCATGATTATCTTCAATAATAATATTTACGGCATGACCGGCGGCCAGTTTTCGCCCCTTACTCCTTTGGGCAAAAATACTACCACTTCGCCTTATGGCTCTTTGCATCGCAGCTTTGATATCTGCGGTTTGGCCATTGGTGCCGGTGCTAGCTTTGTGGCTCGTGGTGATATTTATCATGCTCGCCAATTAACCGATTTAATCGTAGAAGCCCATCAGCATAAGGGATTTTCGGTAATTGAGGTTATTGCAACTTGCCCAATTTCTTATGGTCGTCGTAATAAAATTCCGCATCCTGCTGATATGATGAATTATATCAAAGATAATACCATCAGCAAGGCCAAGGCCGAGAAGATGACCCCCGAGGAATTAGGCGATAAAATCATTATCGGCAAATTATACGAAGGCGAAGCCGTAGAATACAATGAGCAATACAATTCTATGGTAGAGCGCTTGAAAGGAGAGGGCAAATAATGACGATGGACTGGAAAATCCGCCTTAGCGGAACCGGTGGACAAGGGGTAATTAAGGCCGCGATGATTTTGGCCGAAGCCGCCTTGGTAGATGGCAATAATGCCACACAATCGCAGGTATACGGCCCGGAATCCCGTGGTGGTTCTACCCGTGCCGAAGTAAATATTTCCGATAAAAAAATTCGTTTCCCCAAGGTGGAAACTCCTAATATGCTACTTTGCTTATCTAAAGAATCTTATAAAAAATACTCCGACAATTTGGCCGAAGGTGGTATTTTGATTTTAGATGGCGATATTGGCAAAGGCGATAGTCATCCCGGCATTAAAGTGTATCGTGCCGATATTACCGTTATTGCTCGCGAGCAAATTGGCAATGAGATGTGCGCTAATGTGGTGGCATTGGGTGTATTAAACGGCATTTGCAAGATGGTAACCGATGCCGGTATGGAAGAATCTTTGCGTCGTAATTTTAAGGCTAAGATTTTTGATATTAACACTAAAGCTTATCAAGCCGGCTTAGATGCTAAACTAATAGAAGAATAAAGATTAAAAGGGGTTGTTGCAATAGGAAACTTTTGCAACAACCCCTTTCTTTTTTTCAAAAAAAGAATGGGGTTGTTGTATTAATACCTATGTCGGTGATTTTACACAAACACAATGTAGGGGGCGATGCCAACATCGACCCAAAAACTTAGATTTCCTATCAGTTTTGGTTTGATATGGGCATCAGCCCCTACAAATATATTGTTGATTTTATGAAGTTTTACCTTAGCCAAACCTATATAATTCGAACCGAAGTAAATACCCTAAAAGGCTAGCAATCGAAGATAAGATTTGAGGTCAAAAGCAACTAGCGAATAAAACAACTTACTAAACTAGCAAAAGTAGTTGGAGCGGTATTTTTAATTTTCCAGGTGGGGCGG
>CAYJPF010000169.1:0-3614 GCA_964372025.1 uncultured Peptococcaceae bacterium
TACTTTTTGCGACCAAAAAGTAACGTCCCCCTCTGCGACCAGAGAAAATAAACTAGCAAACGTAGGCGAGGGCAAAAAAACCTTTCAACCCACGAAGCACAACAAATATAATTATCCGCCGAAAAATGTAAGAAACCCACAACCCAGCTAACAAAAAGCAACAAAATCAAAGGCAAACCAAACAAAGCACGAAGCACAACAAAAACTAACTATCCGCCGAAAAATTGAGGCAACCTATAACCCAGCTAACAACAGTCAACAGCCATCATCCAACATCCAACAGTCAAAAAATCAAACAAAATCAAAAAAATCAAACAAAGTCAAACAAAAATCAACCATAAAAAAAACACCCTAAAAAGGGTGTTTTTGGTGGGCCCACCTGGGATCGAACCAGGGACCGACCGGTTATGAGCCGGGGGCTCTACCGCTGAGCTATAGGCCCGAGGTGACTACCGGTTGCGGCTGCCAAAATTAAGCAGATCAATAGTCACAAAATATATTATACAAAATTTTTGGGCATAGGTCAAGCTATTTCTGTAAATTATCTTTAAAACTTCAAAATATCACAAAATTATAGTTTGCCAAAACCATTGGCCTGCAAATAAGCCGCACCTTCTTTAAACCAGCCATCATATTCGCCTAAATTGCCATTGCCGCCGCTTATTAAAAAGCCCACCTTAGCACCGGCTAAATGCTTAAGCTTGCCATCAATAGCCGCCGCTAAAGGCAAAGCGCCGGAAGGCTCGGGTAGCATTTTGCCCAGCTTAGCATATAAATATATCGCCGCCTTTAAGGCATCATCATCTACGGAATAAAGCTCGTCTACATATTGCTCGATAATTTCAAAATTATGGGGCGAAGCCGCATTGCCACGAGTGCCATCGGCAATAGTAGCATCAATTTCGATGGCCTGAGGGCTGCCTTTAGCACGGCTAATAGCATAACGTGGGGCGGCCGCCGGCTCAATGCCGATAACCTTAATCAAAGGATTGGTATTTTTAATAGCGGTAGCAAAAGCGCTTAAAAGACCGCCGCCGCCTGCCTGCACAACTACCGCATCCAAATCCGGGCAATCCTCCAGCATCTCCATAGCAGCACTGGCCTGGCCGGCGCATACTATCGGATCTTCAAAGGCATGCACAATCGTTAGCTTTTGCCTGGCGGCCAAATCACGCATAAATTGATTACGCTCGCTGCTAAGCAAGCCATGCAGCATCACTTCGGCGCCGGCCTTTTTAATGCCGTTTAACTTAATTTCGCTGGCATTTTCGGGCATTACAATAATGGCTCTAATCCCCAAATGCTTGGCGGCAGTGCTTAGGCCTAAACCATGATTGCCCGAAGATGCACCAATAACCCCGGCTGCTTTTTCTTGCTCGCTTAATTGCAAAAGACGATTAAACGCCCCCCTAATCTTAAAAGCGCCGGTATTTTGAAAACATTCGGGCTTAATATAGGTTTGCATACCACTATAAGCATCCAAGGCCGGCAAACGCAAAAGCGGCGTTCTTTGCACATAAGGGGCAATGCGTTTGCGGGCGGCTAAAATTTCCTGATAATCTATCATCTAATCACTCCTTTTAGGATTTAATTTAAATTTCGCTTTAGGCCTAAAAATAACCTTTAATTTGGCCTATAATGCAAAAACGAGCCATTATCAATGCCTAATAGGCATGATAATAGCTCGGTTTTATGCTACCAAAACGGCAATCTGTGTCTGAGGTGCAGCTTACAGCTTGACTACATTAGCAGCTTGTGGGCCACGTGGACCGTCTACTATCTCAAAATCCACCGATTGACCTTCGTCAAGAGTTTTGAAGCCATCACCTTGGATAGCGGAAAAATGGACGAATACATCCTCGCCACCTTCTCTTTCAATAAAACCAAAACCCTTCTCCGCATTGAACCATTTTACTTTGCCGTTCATTAAGTTACCTCCTAAAAATTAATCAGCTTGCTTATTATAGCACACCTGAATTAGGATTACAACACTTATATTAAAAAAATTAAATAAAGCTAAGATTTTTACAAAATTTGCTAATATTTTAACAAATTTAAAAAAATATCTTGCAATTATTCATTAATATATGTATAATGCAATTACCTGCAGTTGTGCATTACCTTTCTCAGTTTCCCTTTTTGTCTATATGAAAAAGGATCCGCATGCTTTAGGAAATTGACCAAGGAGGACAATCTCATGAGTTTTGAAGACAGAACACTAGGATGCAAAGAGTGTGGCGTAGAATTTGCTTTTTCTGCTTCTGAGCAGGAATTTTATGCCGAAAAAGGCTTTCAAAACGATCCGGCCCGTTGCCCCGATTGCCGTGCTGCCCGTAAGCGCCAGCGCAATAACGATCGGGAAATGTTTGCGGTTACCTGCGCCGATTGTGGTGTAGATACCCAAGTTCCGTTTAGGCCCACCGAGGATCGCCCGGTTTTTTGCCGTGATTGCTATCAAAAGCAGCGCGAAGCCGCTTATTAAATATACCTACATTTGGGGGGGTATACTTTAATATCAAAAAGAGCTATGGTCTTAGGCCTAGCTCTTTTTTGATAGGCATTTATATAATTTAACAATATACAATTTAAACAAATTATAAAAATATTATTTTTTTGGATACAAACAAAAGGATTTGCTTTTTTAGCGCAGAATTATTTATTATATAACTAAAATACTTTATGGAAAGAGGTTGTAAATAATGGGAGAATGTAAAGGTCGTATTGTTATTGCTTTGGGTGGTAATGCTTTGCAAGATTCTAAAGGTGCTGCTACTGCCGAGGCTCAGTTGGAAGTAGTTAAAAAAACATGTGGCTTTATTGGCCAAATTGTTAAGGAGAACTACGAAATTGCCATTGTGCATGGCAATGGCCCGCAAGTTGGCCGTTTGGTTTTGGCCAGCGAGTATGCCAAAGATGTAACCCCGGCTATGCCCTTTGATGTTTGCGGCGCGATGAGCCAAGGTTATATCGGTTATCATATTCAGCAAGCTATGGGCGAAACTTTGCGCGATATCGGCAAAGCCCATATTCCGGTTGTTACCTTAGTAACCCAAATGATTGTTGATAAAAATGATGCCGGCTTTAAAAATCCCACCAAGCCGATTGGCCCTTTTTATGATGAAGCCGAAGCTAAAGCTATTGCAGCCGAAACCGGTTATACCATGAAGGAAGATAGCGGCCGTGGTTATCGTAGGGTAGTAGCCTCGCCGATTCCTACCACCATTGTGGAAGCCGATACCATTAATCGCCTTTGGGATAGCTCTATTGTTATTGCTTGCGGCGGCGGCGGTATCCCGGTTATCCAAAAAGATGATGGTAACTTGGAAGGTGTAGCTGCTGTTATCGATAAAGATTTTGCTGCCGAATTATTGGCCGAGCAAGTAGAAGCCGATACTTTGGTTATTTTAACCGAGGTTGAGCAAGTGGCCTTAAACTTTAATAAGCCCGATCAAAAGAATTTGGCGCATATCAGCGTAGCCGAAGCCGAGCAATATGTAGCCGAAGGCCATTTTGCGCCGGGCAGCATGTTGCCTAAGGTACAAGCCGCCATCAAATTTGCCAAAACCGGCAATGGCCGCAAGGCAATTATCACCTCGCTTTATAAAGCCGTTAAT
>CAYJPF010000170.1:0-3542 GCA_964372025.1 uncultured Peptococcaceae bacterium
TAATTGCTTGTATTGTATCAATTGTTTTGTTACGTAAAAAGGATATGTTCTAAAATCAAAAACTATATTTATGGAGGTTTTACTCATGCGCAATCTTAATATCCGCAACAAAATTTTAGTAAGTTTTGGCATCACCTTTGTTTTAACCTTAGCTATTGGGTTAATAGGTATTTTCTCTTTAGTTTCGGCATCAAATAACACAGTTGATTTAAACAATCGCTCTAATAATTCATCTATTTTAACTTATCTATTAGCTAATATGAATGCTCAACAAGCTGCTTATCGCGGTGCAAGTTTATATTACTTAATCGAAGATGAGGAACGCCTAGCACGTGATACCGGCAGCCTAGAAACCCTAGATGCCGAATTTGATGCCACCTTGAGCATGATGAATACCGATGTTTTATCCGCTACAGATAGCCAAGCCATAGCTACAATTTCTACGGCTTATGCCAGCTATGATCAGCAAAGAGTAAACTTTTTGGATGCTCTTTCCCAGCCGGGGCTAAGCGAAGCAGATGTACAGGCCTTAATTAGCGCCTTTTCCGAGCCGGCAGCAGCCGTTGTAAGTGAAGTAACCACCCTAGTTTCCAGCTATGCCAACGATACCGATAGATCGGCTTTAGATAGCATAGCCGCCGAAAAAGTTATGATTATTTTCCTAATTGTAATTTTAGTTTTAGCCGTAGCCGGCTCAATCTTGATATCTAACTTCTTAACTAAGATGATTGTGCCGCCCTTGCATCTTATCCAAGTTTGCCTTAAGCAAATTGCCGATACCGGTAACCTTAACTTTACCGAAGAAGAATGGGCTATGGGGCGCAAGTACAATCAATATAAAGACGAGGCCTCTCAGGCTTTGGCTGCCTTTATGACTATGCTTAAGCAAATGCTTTATTATGGCCAAGTACTGGAAAAGATTTCCAAGCGCGATTTAACCGTTCAAATCGACACCTTAGGCCCGCAAGATACTATGGGTAATGGCCTAAGCACCATGGTTAATACCTTAAGCGATATGATTAATGAAATTAAAACTTCGGCCGAATTTGTATCGGCAGGTGCTGTACAAATTGCCGATGGTGCTACTGCTCTTGCCAATGGCAGCACCGATCAAGCAGCTACCTTGGATCAATTATCCTCCTCGATTGGCCAAATTCGCGAAAAGTCTATCTTAAGCTCCAAAATGGCAGTTGAAACAACCGGCTATACCACCGAGGCTGCCAATTTCTTAGGCGAAAGCATCGGTTATATGGGCCAATTAAATGATGCGATGACTAATATCGAAAATTCCAGTAAAAATATTGTTAGCGTAACCAAAGTTATTGAAGATATTGCCTTCCAAACCAATATTTTGGCCTTAAATGCCGCCGTTGAGGCTGCCCGTGCCGGCCAACATGGTAAAGGCTTTGCCGTTGTTGCCGACGAAGTACGTAACCTAGCAGCCAAAAGTAGTGCCGCCGCTAAGGAAACTTCTTCTTTAATTCAAGGCAGTGTGGATAGTGTGCGTAATGGTTCGGGCATCTTGGTGCAAACCGGCGATAGCCTAACCAAAGTTACCGAAATTGCCGGCCGCATAGTGGTAGCCATGGAAGATATCTCGGCTAAAAACGAAGAGCAATATGCCGCTATCGACGAGATGACCACCGCTATTAGCCAGGTTTCGATGGTTGTACAAGCCAATAGCGCCACCGCCCAGGAAAGCGCCGCCTCTTCGGAAGAATTAAGCAGCCAAAGCGCCGTGCTTAATGATATTATTGCCAAGTTTAAAACCAGCCAAGACCATGCCGCAGTAAGCAGCGGACGTTCCGGCTATATTGCTGCAACGAGCGAAAGCAATTATGATTTCGATGGCGGCAGTAATAATGATTTACATAAATATTCTTATTAAGGCTTGCCATTTGGCCTAGATGGCCTTTGCTTTAAGACCTTGGGGGCGCTGCCCCCAAGCCCCTGCAATTTTTTGCAAAAAAATTGACTAAAACTTTTGTTTATGGGGCTGTCGTAAATACAACTATTTGCGACAGTCCCCTTTTTATTCCTTTGCGGATTATGGGCTTAAATATTAGGAGGTTTTGATATGTTAGCAGATTTACTGGCAGAAGGTTTTGGTAAGGCCGAGGATTATAATTGCGCCGAAAAAATGATTTACGGGGCTAATCAGGCCTATAATTTACAATTAGATAAGCAAGCTTGCAAATTATTAGCAGGCTTTGGCGGCGGCATGGGTATCGAGCATCTATGTGGTGCTTTAGCAGGTGGTGTTGCTGTTTTAAGCAGCTTATATGTTAAAGATAATGCCCATGGCAGTAAAGAAATTAAAAAGCTAACTTCCGATTTTTTGCTTAGATTTGAGCAAGAAATGGGTGCTTTAAACTGCAAACCACTTAAAGAATCGCATTATACGCTATTTAAAAAATGCGGCCCAATTATGAGCACTGCTGCTACAATTTTAGATGATATTGTGCAAAATAATGGCCAAGTTCCTAAGGCTTAGTTGGCAATAAAGCGCTCGTATTTTATTTTTTAAGCTGCGCATTTAACTTTAAAAACAGCAAATATCAAGCATAAAGGGGTGCCAAGTAATGAAAATAGTTGAAGGTTATATGCCATATCTTGATTATCAAACTTATTATCGGATAGTTGGCGAATGTAGCGGCAATAAAAAGCCGGTTATTTTGCTGCATGGCGGGCCCGGCTCTACCCATGATGGCATGGAACTTTTGGATTGTATCGCCGAAGATGGGCGAGCCTTAATTAGCTATGATCAGCTGGGTTGCGGCAAATCGATGATCGAATCAAACCCTGCGCTTTGGACTTTGGATACCTGGATGAATGAGCTAATTGCCCTTAAAGAGCATTTAGCAATTAAGGATTGCCATCTGCTCGGCCATTCTTGGGGCGGAATGCTGCTGATGGCATATATTTGCGACCATCAGCCCCCGGATGTGCTTAGCCTGGTGCTAGACAGCACTTTGCCCTCCTCGCAAATGTGGGAACAAGAGCAAAGGCGTTATTTAACTTATTTTCCGCAGCATATGCAGGATGCAATTACCATGGCCGAGGCAAATCAGGATTATCAAAACCCTGATTATTTAGAGGCGGTAAAGGCTTATATGCATCGTCACTGTTATGTGGCGGATGATACTTATCCGGATTGCTTTACCCGGCCGCGTATTATCGGCAAAGAGTCGTATATTTGCGCTTGGGGGCATACCGAATTTGCACCCAGCGGCACCTTAAAGGATTTTGACTATCGTGATAAGCTAAAGGATATTAAGCAACCCAGTTTAATAATCAGCGGCACAGCAGACGAGTGTACGCCCTTGGTGGCTAAATATATGTATGATCATATCCCCAATTCAAAATGGGAGTTATTTAATAGCCGCCATGTATGTATGCTTGATGCGCATCAGGAATATATCCCGGTGGTGAGGGATTGGTTTAATCAGAATGATTAGCTCAATGATATAATCTGAACCAAGTAAAACACCCTAAAAGGGTAGCAAGCGAAGATAAGTCAAGATATCAAAAGCAACTAGCGA
>CAYJPF010000171.1:0-3539 GCA_964372025.1 uncultured Peptococcaceae bacterium
GTTTTTCTACTCGCTAGCTGCTTTTGATATCTTGTCTTATCTTCGCTCGCTACCCTTTTAGGGTATTTTACTTTGGTTCGGATTATCGGCTCGTGCTTAGCGTAAAAGGGCTTGACCCCATTCAAGTCCTTTTACGCTAAGCTACCAATATTCTTTCCCGATTTTGGAAAAATATTAAACCCTAATAATAGCACCGGGCTGCAAATGCATATAATGAGCCGGGTCGCTACTGATAATTGCCTGGATTTGCGCTCGGCCATCACCATAAGGCCTGATTAATAATTTGCAACCTTGATAATCATATTCGCGACAAGCCATCATATCGGTAGGTTGGCTAAATACAATCTCCTCGGGAATAATGCTCCAAATCATTTTCCTACCCCCCCTAATGCACCTTTTTAGGCTTACTATTGCTTTTAGCTTTTTTAGGACGATCGGCTTTTGCCGGGCTAAAGTTTTGCTCCAAACAATGCTCCTTATTTTGAGCAATTTGCTCTTTAAGCCAGCTTAAGGCCTGGCCTAAACCGCCAACCTTATCGATTAAGCCAATATCAACCGCGCCTTGCCCTACTACTATAGTGCCCACATCACGTGCCAGCTCGCCGGTTGTCATCATCAAATCCCTAAACTTAGCTGCGCTTACCTGCGAATGTTCTACCACAAAGCTAATTACCCTTTCCTGCATTCTTTCCAGATAATCAAAGCTTTGCTGCACGCCAACCACCATGCCGGTTAGACGAATAGGATGAATTGTCATGGTAGCCGTGGGTGCAATAAAAGAACAATCGGCAGCTACCGCTATTGGTACGCCAATAGAATGGCCGCCGCCTAATACCAAAGATACAGTAGGCTTATTTAAAGAAGCTATCATCTCGGCAATAGCCAGGCCGGCCTCCACATCACCGCCCACCGTATTGAGGATAATAATTAGGCCCTCGATTTCATCGCTTTGCTCCACTGCCACCAATTGCGGGATTAAATGCTCGTATTTGGTGGCCTTATTTTGGCTGGGCATCACCAAATGCCCCTCTACCTGGCCGATAACTGTTATCACATGAATATTGCTAAGCGGCTTGGGCAGGCTTAATTCGCCAAAATCATTTAAGTTAGCGGCATCATTTTGATTGCTATCATCATCTGGTTCGGTGGGCATTAAATCGGGGTTTACCTCGTTGTTTAAACAGGCAGCCGTGGCGATTGGTGCTAAAAATTGTTGATTATTCATTATAAACCTCCTTAATTAATTGAGGCTTATTTAAAAATAGCCCCCTCTTTAGCTAGCTGACTAGCTAAAAAGGAGGCTATTGCTCTATACCTCGGTAATAATCGGCAGAATAATCGGCCTGCGGCCGGTGCGCTCTTGTAAAAAGCGGGTTAAAGTCATTCTAACCTGATTGACCAAATCATAAGTGCTGCCGTCGGTCAGTTTTTCCGGGGTGCATAGGGCTGTTACTTTTTGTTTAGCCTCGGTTATAATATGCTCATATTCTTTCTCAAATATGAATCCCCGTGAAAAAATTTCCGGCCCGGCCAAAATTCTGGCCTCTTTACGGCGCGTAAAGACCATATGCACCAATAAAATGCCGCTTTCCGACAAAATTCTTCTTTCTTTTAAAACAGTATTGCCTACATCGCCCACGCCTAAGCCATCGATTAAAATGCGGCCGGCAGGCACAGTGCCGTTAATGCGACCCCGACGGCGGCTAATCTCCAGCACTTGACCGTTTTCCAGCACAAAGGTATTTTCTTCGGGCATGCCTAGGCTTTGCGCCAGCGCCGCATGCTTATATAGCATCCGATACTCGCCATGCACCGGCATAAAAAATTTGGGCTGAATGATATTTTGCATCAGCTTTAATTCTTCGCGGCCGGCATGGCCGCTAACATGAATACCGGCCTCGCGCTCGTAAATTACGGTGGCATTAAGGCGGAAAAGTTTATCGATAACATGCCCTACCAGGCGTTCGTTGCCGGGAATGGGCGCTGCGGAAATTATCACCGTATCGCCTTGCATAATATGCACCTGACGATGCTCGGCATTGGCCATACGGGTAAGCCCGGCCAATTGCTCGCCTTGCGAGCCGGTAGTTACTACCACCACTTCATTAGCTGGCAGATGATTGATTTTATCGATATCTACCTGCAAATGGCTGGGGAACTGCAAATAGCCCAGCTCGGCGGCCACAGCAGTAACATGCTGCATACCCCGACCCACAATGGCCACTTTGCGCCCTAAGCGCTCGGCTGCCCAGATAACCTGCTGAATACGATGCACATTCGAGGCAAAAGAGGTTACGATAATACGGCCTTCGGCCTTGGCAAATAATTTATCAAAAACATCGCCTACGGTTCTTTCCGAGGGGGTAAAGCCGGATTTTTCTACATTGGTGCTATCGGCCAAAAATAGCAATACCCCTTTTTCGCCCAATTGGGAGAGGCGGCCAAAATCCATCATCTCGTTATCGATGGGGGATAAGTCGATTTTAAAATCGCTGGCAAATAAAATTATGCCTACCGGGGTATGGATGGCCAAGGCAAAGCAATCGGGGATACTATGGGTAACATGGATAAACTCCACCTTAAAGGGGCCGATATTGATGGTTTGGCGCGGTTTTACCACGGTTAATTTGGCATTAACGCGGCGCTCGGATAATTTATCTTTTAAAAGACCCAAGGTAAAGGCCGAGCCATAAACCGGGGCATCCACATCGCGCAGCACATAGGGCATGGCGCCAATATGATCCTCGTGGCCATGGCTTAAGATATAGCCTAAAAGTTTATCTTTATTTTCCACCAAATAGCTATAATCGGGGATAACCATATCAATGCCCAGCAAATCGTCTTCGGGGAACATTACCCCGGCATCTACTACAATCATTTGCTCGCCGTACTGGATAACCGTCATATTTTTGCCTACTTCGCCCAGGCCGCCTAAGGGGATAACTTTAAGCTTAAACTCGCGCGACGACGAAAGCGAAGACGAGGCCAAAGCCCGATTAGGTGTATTTTGCGCCAGCGGATTGCTAACTAGGGATGTGCCGTTTTCGGCGGGGTCGGTGCTTACGGCTTTATTGCCACGTTTGGGCTTGGGGCGATTATTTTTAGGGGCATTTGGGGTTTTGTCGGCCGCCACCGATTTGGAGCCGGTTTTGGCTTTGGTGGTGGTTTTGGGTTTGTCCACGGTTTTTGCTACCCGATTTGTTTTGGGGGTTGTGTTGCGTTTAGCAGGTGTTTTGTTTTGTTTTTCTTCTGTCATATTTTTCTCCTATTTTTAATTTGCAAACCTTTTTTTGTTCACCTCCGAATTTAAAAAATTTAACATGAACAGACAGGCTGTTGCCTGTCTTTTGATATTTGGATTTAGGTTTGTTTTTTTATTTATTATTAACCATTATGGTTTAAATATCTTTTTGATTTTTTTGTTTTGTTGCTGTTTTGTTTGTTGCTTTGTTGTTTTGTTGCTTTTTGTTAGCTGGATTGTAGATTGCCTCAATTTTTCGGCGGATAGTTAGTTTTTGTTGTGCTTCGTGCTTTGTTTG
>CAYJPF010000172.1:0-3499 GCA_964372025.1 uncultured Peptococcaceae bacterium
TGGAAAATTAAAAATACCGCTCCAACTACATTTGCTAGTTTAGTAGGTTTTTCTATTCGCTAGCTGCTTTTGATATCTTGACTTGTCTTCGATTGCTCGCCTTTTAGGGTGCTCAACCTTATCTTGTAGTCCACATTGTAGGGGAGGCTGCCTCTGGCTTTAGCGCAAAACCGTGTGAAGCTCGTATCTACCATACAATAATAAAATAAGGGCTGTTGCAATGAAAAAATATTTGCGACAGCCCCTCTTTTTCTTAAATTTCAGCAATTAATTCTACTTCCACCAAACAATTCTTAGGAAGACGCGCAGCCTCCACGCAAGAACGTGCCGGCTTGCCAATAAAATATTCAGCATAAACTTCATTAAATGCAGCAAAATCATCCATGGTTTGTAAAAAACAAGTGGTTTTAATAACTTTGTCAAAAGATGTGCCGGCCTCGGCCAAAACAGCAGCCAAATTAGCCATCACTTGCAAAGTTTGAGCCTTAATATCACCTTCGATTAAAGCACCACTGTCCGGATCAAGCGCAATTTGCCCGGAAGTGTATAGCTTATTATCACTGATAATTGCCTGCGAATAAGGGCCAATTGCCGCCGGTGCCTTGCTGGTGTGTACGATTTTCATGATATTTCCTCCCAATATATTGATTTGATATCTATATTATAAAACCAAATACTAAAAAGGTCAAGCTTTTTTGACAGCAACAATAACTTGCTCTTTAATCAAAATCTTAATCAAAATAATCAACAATCTCCACCCCCTGATAATAATGGCTGATAATCTCCTCAGCGGTATAACCGGCCTTAGCCATCCCATCTGCACCATATTGGCATAAACCAACACCATGTCCATAACCCCGGGTAGATATCAGCAAATCCTCCTGATTGATAAGGATATCTATACTGGTAGAATTTAAGCCCCAAGCCGACCGCAACTGGGTACCGCTAAAAACAGTATCACCAATAATAGCTTGGTCAATACCTCCACCATCAGTATAAGATAATTGCATATCACTAAAATCAATAGCGCTTATATCAAGCTTATTAGCGGCTTCGCTAGTACTTAAACTGATGCTGGCACTGTATCGCGGCGCATGACTATCCCAAGCACAAGCAACCGATTGCAAGTAGGGGATAGCATTGCCCCAAACATCATGGGCAGCCTCGGTTTCGCCACCACAGGTAGAAGAGTAGGGGCTTTCGGCCAACTCGCCATCATAAAAAATTACCAGGCCTGCTGTAGATTCAATAGCCTCAAAAATTAGCTGATAATTCTTAGCAAAATCAGCTCCCCATCGCGCTTTTAAAGTTTCGATATCGCTATAAGCCTGGCAATGAGCATGATTAGTGCAAGTATCGGCATCATCATGACGCGGTTTGCCAAATAAAGTGCTATTGCTGATAATATAAGTGCGAGCAGCTATCGCCTGAGCCTTTAGAGCCTCTAAGCCAAAACTAGCCGGCATTTCGGCCGCTACCACCCCAATCAAAAATTGCTCGATTGATAGCTGCTTAAGCGAACCGTCATTTTGCTTGACGGTAATCATGGGGCCGGGTTGGCTTAAATTATCGTTAACGATTATTGGCGTGCTATCGGCCTCAGGCTCAATCGGGGTGGGCTGTAGCTGCGGAAGCTGTGGCGATGATGGCCGACTAAGCTGCAAATCTAAATAGGCGGCCAATAAAAAAATTAAGGCCAAACCGCCCATTAGCCAATGCTTTTTAGTAATTTTGGGCATAATAATCTCCTTATGCTGATTTTAGGAAGGATTTTGGCGATGAATATTGAATTTATTTAATGCAGACTTTTGCCCTTAGCAAATTATCGATAGCGGAGGCACTATTTTGAAAAGAATACTCATTGAAGGAGGCAAGCCTCTTTATGGTCAGATTGAAGTAAGCGGGGCAAAAAATGCCGTTCTACCTTTGATGGCCGCCACTTTGCTTGCCGATGGAACTTCTATTATAGATGATAGCCCCTGGTTAGCCGATGTACAAACCATGTGCGAGGTTTTATCCAGCTTAGGGCTTATTTGTAGTTTTAAAGATAAATGCTTAACCATCAATACCTCCGGGCTGAATAAAACCGCAGCCCCGGCCGATTTAGTGCGCAAAATGCGAGCCTCGTTTTTGATAATGGGCCCGCTTTTAGCTCGTTTTGGCAAGGTAAAGATGTTTTTGCCCGGCGGCTGCGCCATTGGCGCACGTCCGATTGATTTGCATCTTAAAGGCTTTGAGGCAATGGGTGCTAAAATTATCAATGGCGATGGCTTTATCGAAGCTACGGCCACTAAATTGCAAGGTAATCAGATCTATTTGGATTTTCCCAGCGTAGGCGCTACCGAAAACCTGATGATGGCTGCATCTTTGGCCGAAGGGCATACCATTATCGGTAATGCCGCCGAAGAACCGGAAATTGTAGATTTAGCCAATATGCTGGGCGCAATGGGGGCGCAAATTAAAGGCGCCGGTACTTCTATCATCCGCATTAGCGGCGTTAAAAAGCTAAACCCGGCGCAGCATATCGTTATCCCCGATCGCATCGAGGCCGGTAGCTTTATGGTAATGGCCGCAGCTACAGGCGGTGAGTTAATTGTTAGCAATGTAATCACCGAACATCTAAAATCGATAACTGCTAAGCTGCTCGAAGCCGGCGTTTTGGTAGAAGAGGGCTATGATGGTATTCATATTGTTGGCAAGCGCCCTTTTAACCCTATCGATATCAAAACTTTGCCCTATCCCGGCTTTCCCACCGATATGCAGCCGCAATTTATGGCTTTAGCCACCTTAGCCAAGGGCAAAAGCATCGTTACCGAAACCGTATTCGAAAACCGCTTTCGCCATGTTTGCCAATTGCAAAAGATGGCTGCCGATATTAGTACCGAAGACCATAGCGCCATCATCAATGGCGTAGCTACCCTAAAAGGGGCAAAAGTAAAAGCCACCGATTTGCGAGCAGGAGCAGCCATGATTATCGCCGGCCTGGCCGCCGAAGGGATAACCGAAATTAGCGATACCTATCATATCGAACGTGGTTATGAAGATATTTGCCATAAGCTTGCCCTGGTAGGCGGCAATATTAGGTGGATTGAATAAGAATTAGCCATGATTTTTTAATTTTGCTTTGATAATATTATTATTTTTGTAAAAGGCTTGCAATTTTTGCTTGTTTGGGTTATAATAGATAAGGTTATTTAAAGAACTTGGGCAAAAAATTTGCGGGTGTAGCTCAATGGCAGAGCTCTAGCCTTCCAAGCTAGCTACGTGGGTTCGATTCCCATCACCCGCTCCAATTGCCCACTTATCTTTATAGGATATGCCAATTTAAGCCAAATTATACCGGGTGCCGGTAGCTCAGTTGGATAGAGCAACGGCCTTCTAAGCCGTGGGTCGGGGGTTCGAATCCCTTCCGGCGCACCAAAATAAAAACACCCCTTGGGGGTGTTTTTATTTTGGTGCAGCAGCTTCATTTCTGGTTAAATTTTAGATTGGTAGTTAA
>CAYJPF010000173.1:0-3494 GCA_964372025.1 uncultured Peptococcaceae bacterium
GGTGCGTCGAGGTCATGGAGAGCTACAAGACGGTCTTGCACGTTCATACCTGCACCGCACTTCGATGTGCTACCAATCATAATTCGTACATCACCACTTCGCATTTTTGCAAAAAGTTCTTTCTTCTGCACTTCTGTTTTTGCATCGTGGATAAAGGCTATTTCCTTTGTAGGTATACCTAGATTTATAAGTTTTTCCTTAATATCATTGTATACGCTAAATGGTTGTAACGTTGCTTCTTCGTCAATATTAACGCTATTTTCAAGAGCATTAATATCAGCACCATTTATACCTAAGTTATTACCTTTATTTGTTTTTGCAGTGGCTTTTGGGGTTGATAAATCGCAAAAAACTAATTGAGTAAGCTTATCAGCTTTTGTATCTTCCCATATCTCATAGATATTATTTACACAAGCATTGACTTTGCTGTTAGGGTCGTCTGGTAGCATAGGGTTATATACTCTTTGGTCAAGTCCTAGCTTTCTGCCGTCGTTTGTGATAGCAAGCATATTATCGACTGTTGGGTCAACTCTGTTTGCGTGTACCTCTGTTGCTCGGTCTGAAAGTTCTTTGACAATTTCACTTTGTAAGTCAGTAGGTTTTGTGTTTACTGTTTTGTATACAATTTGTGGAGTTGGTAAGTTTAGTTGGTCAGATGTTTTAATGTCTGCAACTTCTTTAAACATATTCATAAGTTCGGGAAGATTGAAAAACTTATTAAATCTGTTTCGCACTCTATATCCGCTACCCTCGGGGTTGATTTCTAACTGCGTTGAAATTTCGCCAAAAGTAGATGCCCACGCATCAAAATGTAGTAGTCCTGTTTCTTTTAATGCGTTATATTGTAAATATCTTTGCATAACATATATTTCCGTCATCGAGTTTGAAACTGGGGTGCCTGTTGCAAATACTACACCTTTACCGCCTGTTATTTCATCTAAATATCGGCACTTCATATACATATCAGATGACTTTTGACTCTCACTAGTTCCTAAACCTGCAACGTTTCGCATTTTAGTAAAAACAAAACCGTTTTTATATGCGTGTGCTTCGTCTACGATAAGTTTATCAACTCCAAGTTGCTCAAACGTTACTACATCGTCTTTGCGTTCTAAGGCTCTTAATTTTTCAAGCCTTTGTAGAAGTCCTTTTTTAGTGCGTTCTAGTTGCTTGATTGTAAAACGTTCTCCGCCACTTGATTTTACCTCGGCGATACCGTCTGTTATCTCTGCAATTTGTTCATCAAGTAGTCGCTCTTGACGTTGCAAAGATATTGGGATACGCTCAAATTGTGAGTGTCCCATAATAACTGCATCATAATCACCTGTTGCAATTCTTGCACAAAATTTCTTGCGGTTTTTAGTTTCAAAGTCTTTCCTTGTTGCAACTAAGATATTTGCAGCAGGGTATAGCCTTAAAAATTCGCTTGCCATTTGCTCCGTTAGGTGATTAGGAACTGCCATAAGTGGTTTTGTGCATAGTCCAAGCCTTTTACTTTCCATTGCTCCTGCAATCATTTCAAAGCTTTTACCTGCACCTACTTCATGTGCTAGTAAGACGTTATTTCCGTATAGGATATGTGCAATTGCATTTACTTGATGTTCACGAAGTTTTATAAATGGGTTAATCCCTCCAAAAGTTAAATGACTGCCGTCATACTCTCGAGGTCTAACAGAGTTGAATTTTTCGTTATAAACTTTAACAAGTGTTTGTCTGCGTTTTGGGTCGTTCCATATCCACTCTTTGAATTTATCTTTTATTATCTGTTGCTTTTGACTTGCAAGAGTTGTTTGGTTTTTATTAAGTACCCTTTTTTCTTTTCCGTCATCATCTGTTACAGTATCATAAATACGAATGTCACGAAGATTTAAAGAATCTTCTAAAATTCGGTACGCATTTGCTCTTTCAGTTCCATAAGTTGAAGTTGATGCGACATCGTTATAACCTGCGTCGTTTTTATGAGTAATACTCCATTCTCCTGTAAACTTTGCAAACTTAACTGAAATATTATACTTGCATCGGTAAGGAGTTTCAAAAGTTTCATACATAAACTGCTGAATATATGATTTATCAATCCATGTTGCACCTAAACGCACCTCAATTTCGCTTGCGTCTAAGTCTTTTGGTTGTGCTTTTTTAAGTGCTTCTACGTTGATACTATACTTTGTTGGGTCAAGTTCAGCGTATTTTTTTGCAAGCTGTAACTTCTCTCTTACGTTCCCACTTAAATACTCATCAGCTGTTATATATTTAGTTTCATCATCATGAGGATTTAAAAATATTACACCTTTTAGACCGTCTACTATTTCTTTTTCGCTCATATTTGCAAGCTTTGACATAAACTCAATATCAATACAAGCTTTTTCAGATAACGAAACGGCTAACGCTTCAGATGGTGTATCTACTGATGTAACTTTAACGGCACTGCGGATAGTTCTTTTTGTAAATATATCTGCTTTGGATTTTAGTTTTCCGTCTTCGTCTATATTTTCAAGTGAGCATAAAAGATAATACGAACTGTCGCTATCAAAGGCAGTAGCGTTACCACGGCTATTAATTACACCGTATTTTGCTGTGAAAGTATCGTAAAGGCTATTTAGTTTTTGTTGTTCGGCTTTAATATCGCTGTCGCTATAATCTTCTAGTTGAAGATGTATAAGTTTGTCGACACATTCTCGTATAGCTATCATACCTTTTGTACGCTCTTTTGATGTTGCATTTCTTTCAACTTTTTTCATTACCGAATTTTCACGGTAGTAAATTTCATTGTCAACAAGAGTGTACGAGTAGTTTTTTACATTTGGATCAGCGAGAATACTTGTGTTTTCTACGGCTGATTGTTCTGTAAATTCTACTTCGGGGATATTTCCTATAATGTTTTTAATAGCGTTTTGGAGTTGTTCAGCTAAGTCCTTGCCCTCTAAAGGTGAGCAAGTCGCCTCCATGCCAAACCTACCACTTACCATTTGCATTTTGCCTAAAATCATATGCGGATTTTCTACAAAATAACTATTTATAGGTATGTCGTTTTCATCTAAGCCTAGGTGTACCCAGTCTGGTTGAATGTCGAGAGGTCGCTCTCTTTTTTGCAAGAAGATTATATCAGATGTAACCTCTGTACCTGCATTATCTTTAAATGCGTTGTTTGGTAGTCGTATCGCTCCGAGTAGTTCGCTACGCTGTGCAAGATATTTTCTAACACTTGAATTTTTCTTATCAAGTGTACCTTTAGATGTTACAAAAGCTACAACTCCGTTTGGTCGTACTTTATCAAGAGATTTTGCAAAAAAATGGTCATGCACCTTAAATTTATTGTTGTCGTAACGTTTTTCTGTAAGGCTATAATCACCGAAAGGAACGTTACCAATTGCAATATCAAAAAAACTATCTGGATAATCTGTTTTTTCAAAGCCGTTAATATTTATTGTAGCGTTTGGGTAGAGATTTTTTGCAATACGTCCTGTTATGCTATCAAGTTCAACTCCGTATAGGTT
>CAYJPF010000174.1:0-3423 GCA_964372025.1 uncultured Peptococcaceae bacterium
CGGCCTTTCACGCCGTCAACAGGGGTTCAAATCCCCTTGGGGACGCCAATATTTTTCAACTATGCTATACAATGTGTAGTTGTGAGATTGTTGGGCAACAATCTCGGTTACATTTAGGTGTCAATCAGACCTAGTTTCATCCTCTGAAAAATTGCAGTTTTTCAGAGGATATTTTTTTAACAAATTGCCCATAATTTGTAATTCCCTAATCTATGATTTTTTGCCATAATTGGCAAGCCAAAATCCTGCTTATGCAAGAATTTTGGATAAGACATTCTGAATTTTGGTGCTTCGTAGCCCAAAAAACAAGAGCAGTTATTTGTTTTTCTGCCATTTTTTGTAGTTTACGGCAAGTTTCCTATTGATTAGACGCTTCTTTAATACGTTCCAAAATGTAGGCACGCATTTCATCGTCATCTTCATCCAAATTGAGGCAAAGGGCGTCTTGTCCCATCAAGCCTTGGGGTACAAAGTCGCCAAGCTCTTTCGGGTCTTGCACGGTATCCGCATAAAAGCACACGGAAAGCCAGCGTTCCTCCGGATCATCGTCCACCACGTCCACCATCACAAAAAGCGGTCTTTCTTGTCCTTCGTGCTTTGCTCTCAACGAATAGCTAATGTCGGGACGCTCAATAAATTCAAGCGTTACATTTTGCTCTTTCAAAAAGGCATAATAAGCCATAAATGCGGTTTTGGCGTTTACGGGGTCGATTATCCAACTCTCAAGCCATGCATCAATTTTTGCTATTTCTTGTTCTGTTGTCATACTTTTATCCTTACAACTGTTTATTATGTTGGGATTGTTCTGTTTGAAATTACGAATAACACGTTTGCGGTTCCGTAAAATCAAGCAATTCTCCAACCATTTTTCCTATCCGACTTCCGCCAAGTGCCGCAAGTATGCCGTCTTGCTTCGTGTACAGGCCTGCACTTTTGGTGTAGATGTCCGTTGTCGTGGAGCGATAGTGCCCCATGAGGATTTGGGCGTCGTTCAAACCTGCTTCGCAAAAAGTAATAGCCGCACATTTATGACGTATGGCATGAAAACCGAACGGTTTTACCCCTGCTTTTTGGCATAAATTCTCCATAAAGTGTATTCTTTGGGTAAAAGGCTTGCCCATGTGGGATTTGCAATGGGTTTGCATAAACACATTTTCCACCTCACACGGCCTTTCCTTTTTCCACCACGTCAAAGCACGAACAAGTTCGGGGTGCATTTGTAACCAACGCACACGTTTTTGCCCGTTGCCTGCCTTATGGTCGGTTAGGCGTATTTTTTCTTCTCTAAGGTCGACATCTTGCCATTTGAGCTTGAAAATTTCCCCACGCCTTGCCCCTGTATAGTAGAAGGTTAGCAGAAAAATCAAATCTTGCCCCTTGGCTTGTTGTAAAACCTTAATGACATCTTCTTCCGGCGGTACGTAGCGGTCTTGTTGCTCTTTGGCAAAAGGCCGTACCTTTATAAAAGGTGAACCCCCTTGGGGAAAATCGTCAATAAAACTTGCTCCCCACGTCCATGCCGCCAATAAATTTTTCCGATATTTATTGGCTACATTTCCGCCTTTTTCGTCGTTGGCGTCCGCCAAAAACTCATACGCCTTAGCAGGTGTTATCACCGCAAGCGAAGTAATATTTTCCTCTTCGCAATAGGCATAGAAGCTTTTCATTACCGTTTGCTTTTCCACAAAAGTTTTGTGACTCATGGTGCGCTTGGCGTGTTCAAGATATTTTTCACCCCATTTTTGTAGAATATTTCCCTTTGTAGGCACAATTTTTTCCATAACTTTCTTCACCATTGTTTGCATGGGTAACTTGGAAGTCGTGGCATTATTTGTTTCACCTTGAGAAATTTGCTCCATAGGTTGAACAATATCTTGTTTGCGACGAATTTTCACTACTCCTTGCGTGACAAGACCTTTTGACTCAAGAAAATTTTCATCAGCGGAAGTTTCTTCTTGCTCCTCTTCAAATAGCCTTAGTGCAAGCTTATTTTGTTGTTCTTCTAAGGCCTTTTGTTTGAGATTTGCTTGCCTTGTTTCATTTATAAGCGAAAACTCTTGAAGATGTTTTTTATGTAATTCTTCGAGCTCCAAGGCTTTTTGCTCTTCCTTTTGAAGCTTTTCGGCAATGGCTTCTTGCCCCGCTTTCCATGCTTTTAAAAGGAAAGCCTTTTGTTCGTTCTGGAATTTTTGTAAAGCAAGTTCGCATTGTTCATCTTCAAAAGTTTGTAAAGCCAAGGCTTTTTGCCTATCCTCCCATGCTTTTGCTTGTTTCCAAGACGTTCCATGCTTTGGCCCGGCAGAAAACAATTTGCAAGCAACTTGCTTTCCGTGAACCATGGCTCGTGCCATCCATCTATTTCCTTTGTCTGTTCGTAGACTTGGCATTGCTAAACTCCGTCCGTACAGCTTAGATGATAAACTGTCGGCGATCCGAGTCACCAATACCCCTCGTGTGGGTATAGTACTCTGAAAATATCACTTGAGCAAGGGCAAACAAAGAATTTGCCCTCACTGATTAATGTACTTACATATCAGTTGGATAGTCGTCATGCATTGATTGTTTGCCAACATGCGTTCACGGTGTCTTTCTACTCCGCCAAGGCTTATAGCAAGGACTTTTGCAATTTGAGAAGACGAGTATCCATCTAAAATGTATAAAAATATGGTTGTTTCTTGCTTGGTAAGAACGAGGTTTTCAAGTGAGGTTTTCGGGTTTGAACAAAGCAGATTAATCATGTGGGGAGTGTTCTTAGCGCCAATACGTTTTCTTATATTTGCAAGATGAAATTCTACCACTCTTTTGGTGATAAAAAGCTTGCCTGCAATTTCGCTAAGGAGAAAATCCTTGGCATGCCCAAATAGCCACTTCCTGTTCTCTTTTGGATAGATTGTACATAAATCATCCTTTATGTGTTGATTTACGGCAAAAAAAAATGTCGTTGCGATATATTTAGCAAAAGAGATGATTTAAGTTTAGTGGTGGATTTACCTGTTTTTACATCTTTTTAGAAAAAATATTTGATAATAAGAAAGTTTGTAGATATATCTTTTGAAAACAAGTAAATACTAAGTATAAATGAGTAAAATTCAGCAGAAATACAAAAGCAAGTAATATAAAACAATTGTCTATAATATTATAAAATGATTGATAATAAACGGTAAAAAACTTAGTCCTGCTTAGTATTGCTTAGTCTTGTGGAAAAATTCAAAAGGCAGGACAGATAAAGTAAGCTTATTTTTTTTACGCTACTTTATATCCTGCTCTTACCCTTGCATGCAAGGATAAGAGTTTGCCTTATTCGCTAAAGCTCAACGGAGGGAATTTGGAAGTAAAAATGAATAAAGCAAAAAGAAATGTCATGATGAGGGTTTATGTTACGGAAGAAGAATATGAACAAATTATCCAATCCAGTCAGCAGGC
>CAYJPF010000175.1:0-3193 GCA_964372025.1 uncultured Peptococcaceae bacterium
ATGCTGCAGTGGCGGTACTAGCTGCTTTATCATTGGCTTTTGCTTCGGCCGGGGCAGGTTTTTCTGCGATGGTATTTGCGGCGATAGCCGGCGCCTCGGCTTTGGTTGCCGTTTCCGAAGGAGTTGACGCTTTAGGGGCGGCATTTTCTGCTGGCGCTTGGCTGGCATTGATGGCCGATTCCTGCTGGGTGGCACTATCGGTAGCGCTTAATTCATGCTCTTGCTCGGCGACCACTACCGATTTAGGGATACGCTTAATACGGGGCACAAAATTTTGCCCCCCACCTTTAGCGCCTAATTGTTGACGCAAAAGTTCTGCATCCTTATCATTGATGCTGCTCATATGGCTTTTAATATTGGCCACTCCATTATCCTGCAGCTTTTTAATGATGTCTTTGCTTTCTGCCGAAAGCTCTTTAGCCAATTCATATACTTTAATTTTTGCCAAACCATTCAACTCCTTGTTTGCACTTAACAAATTTATTCACTGGGGGCTAATTTCTTTAGTATTGCCTTGGTAAAACCGGCATCGGTTAAGGCAATAGCACCACGTCGGCTTTTGCCAACAATCAAACCTAAATCATATTTATCCGGCCAGTAAAGCAGCGGGATATTTTGTTTTTCGGCTAAAAAAGTGATTTTTTTCTTAATATCATTACCACTATCTTCGGCCAAAATCATTAAGCAGGCTTTGCCATTTTTAAGGGCATTTTCGGCTGCTAAATCGCCGGCGGCAATTTTGCCGGCTTTTTGGGCTATACCTAAATAATTGGCAATATCTTTTTGCTTATCATTAATTTGATATACCTGCATTATTATTCACCTACTATGGCCTGCTCTATACCGGGCCAATTGATATCCGGCCCTTTAACATCCAGGGCTCTTTCGATGGCTTTTATTTTTTTTGCTTTATTTAAGCATTGCAAATCATGGCAAATATAAGCGCCTCTGCCGGGTTTTTTGCCACTGGCATCAAAATTTACAAGGCCATCTGCTTGGCATACTACCCTTAGTAATTGTTTTTTATCTTGCATAATGCGGCAAGCTATGCACATTCTTTGCGGTACTTTTTTGTTCACGGTAATTCTCCTAATTAAAGGGTCTCGTTATCGGCGATATTATCTTCATCAATATCATCGATTAAGGCTACTTGCTCTACCAGCTCAAACTCATCTGCTTCATCTTGCCAGAGGGCTTTGGCTTGGCTTTCGCTTTTAATATCGATTTTCCAGCCGGTAAGCCTGGCCGAAAGGCGGGCATTTTGGCCTTCTTTACCGATAGCCAAAGATAATTGATGATCGGGCACAACTACTTTGGCAAATTTTTGCTGATCGCTGGTTTCAACACTAATAACTTTGGCCGGAGCTAGGGCATTGCTGATATAGTTGGCCATATTTTCCTCAAAGTGGATAACCTCGATTTTTTCGCCGGCCAATTCATTAACGATGGCCTGGATACGCATGCCTTTGGCGCCAACGCAAGCTCCAACCGGATCTACATTTTCATTATTGCTGCTAACGGCAATTTTGGCACGATAGCCGGGTTCGCGCACAATAGATTTAATTTCAACCGTGCCATCATAAACTTCGGGCACTTCATTTTCCAGCAAGCGTTTAAGCAGGCCGGGATGGCTACGCGAAACCATAATTTGCGGCCCTTTGGCGGTTTTGCGCACTTCCAGCACATAAACCCTAATGCGGTCGCCGATATTATAATCTTCGCGGGCAATTTGCTCCGGCGGGGCTAAAAGCGCCTCGGTAGAGCCTAAATCGATAAAAACATTTTTATTTTCTTTACGCAAAATGGTGGCGGTAATAATTTCGTCTTTGCGGGTAGCAAACTGATCATATACCAAATTACGCTCGGCTTCTCTTATCCTTTGCACTACCACATGCTTGGCGGTTTGGGCGGCAATGCGGCCAAAAGAGCGGGGAGTAACTTCGGATTCGAACATATCGCCAATTTCAAATTCCGGATCAAAATCACGGGCATAGGCTAATGATACCTGGTTATTATCATCCTCAACCTCGGCTACTACTTCTTTGCGGTAAAAAACATGGATATCGCCTTCTTTGGGATTTATTTCAACCCTAACATTTTGCGATGCACCATAATTCTTTTTATAGGCCGAAATCAGGGCGGCTTCTAAGGCTTCTAGGATAACGGCAACCTCGATACCACGCTCTTTTTCTAAATCTCTTAGGGCTTCAATGAATTCAGAATTCATGCTTTTCTCTCCTTAACTAAAATTGGGGATTATCTATTAAAATTATTTATTATAATAGGGATAAGATGGGTTTAGAATAAAGGTGCTAAATTTACCTTAGCAATGGCAGCTGCGGCAAAGCTTAGCTGACCGTTTTCGGTTTCGATAATAATATTTTCATCGATTAGGCCGATTAAGTCGCCAAAAAACTCTTTAATACCATCTTGGGGCGCATATAATTTAATGGCTACCCTTTGCCCTTTAAAGCGACTAAAGTCGCTTTCCCGCCTTAGAGCTCTTTCTAAGCCGGGCGACGAAATTTCCAAAAAGTAATTTTCGTCGATGGGATCATTTTCGTCTAGGGCTAGGCTTACCAATTCGCTAAGCTGTTGGCATAAATCATGATCGACGGCAATTTCGCGATCGATATAGATACGCAAATAGCGATTAGAGGCCTCTAAAACATATTCAACATCTATTAATTCGCAGGCACACTGGATGGCCAGTGGTTCTACCATGGCAAAAATTTGTTTTTCGAGAGCATTAAAGTCGATGGTGATTTTTTTCTTTTTAGCCATAAAACCTCACAAAATAAAAAGTGGGTTTATACCCACTTCACAGCTAGCAACATAGTAATACTTAATAAGTATAACATAGATATTTGGCAAATGCAAATGTTTTTATGATTTTTTTTGCTTGTTATAAAGCTAAGCACGAGCCCATAATCCGAACCAAAGTAAAATACCCTAAAAGAGTAGCGAGCGAAGATAAGTCAGGATATCAAAAGCAACTAGCGAGTAAGAAAATCTACTAGACTAACAAATGTAGCTGGAGCGGTATTTTAAATTTCCCAGGTGGGGCGGTTTTTGCCCCGTCTGGGAAATTGAAAATAAAGGCCGTATCTGTTTGAGGAGCGTAAGCGACGAGTTATACGGCCTTAGCGGAAGCGAGTCCACATTACAGCGCCGGGTCCGCTGATGCGCAACA
>CAYJPF010000176.1:0-3125 GCA_964372025.1 uncultured Peptococcaceae bacterium
ATGAAGAAGTAAAAAAAGCACTCACTCCTTTAAATATTCCAGGCCTTGCTGTTCAAGCTTTTGGCGATAGTGGCAATGAATATCTTATTCGCTTTACAGCAAGTGAAAACAGCGAAGATATGCGTACGCCTATTTTAGAAGCTTTAGCAAAAGCTATTCCAGATTCTGATCCAAATATTCAGCGTCTTGAAATGGTTGGACCAAAGGTTGGCGAAGACTTAAAAAACTCTGCTCTTGAAGCTATGTTCTATGTTGTTTTGCTCATTGCTGTCTATATTTCTGGCAGATTTGAACATCGTTGGTTGCTTGCCCTTGCAATGGCTATTGGCCTAAGTGCATTGGTTTATGTTGCTGACATGTTTGGATTAGGGCGAGCATGGCAAGTAACAATAGCAATGTCAGCAACTCTCATTGTCTGTTTTGGCTTAAGGCTTAACTTTGCCCTCACATCCATTGTTGCTCTCATACACGACGTCTTGATCACACTTGGCGTGCTCACACTTTTAGGCAAGGAAATAGATCTCAATATTATAGCTGCCCTCCTTACTCTTGTAGGTTATTCTTTAAACGATACCATTGTCACCTTTGACAGAATTCGTGAAAACTTACAATTGCAAGATCCTGAAAATCCATCGCCTTTAAAAGATATTATTAATCAAAGTATCAACCAAACATTAAGCAGAACCTTGCTCACAAGTGGAACTACTTTGGCTGCAACTTTATCTTTATTTATTCTTGGTGGTGGCGTTATTCACGACTTTGCTCTCACTATGCTTCTTGGTATTGTTATAGGAACATTTTCATCTATCTTTGTTGCAAGCCCACTCTTACTTGCATTAGGCGATGAAAAACTCTATGTTTCTCGTTTACAAAAATCAGCTATTGAATATGAAAAACCTGGCGAAAATGGTGTTGTATAAGAATTCGCTTGACTTTTCTTATTAATTTGACTACGAGAAGCGGTATATAACTTATTAGAAATAAGAAGTGTATACCGCTTCTTTTTTTTATATATAAATAATTTTCACATTTTTGGATTTCTTATGAGCGATCAATCTTCACAAAGCTCAATGCTGCCTTCTTCAGATCAGTTCAAAGGTATCGTATTTCTTGTTCTTGCAACTTTTTTCTTTGCTGGCGTCGACACTTGTTCAAAGCTCATCTATCCATATGCTCCTGTGGTTTTCACAAATTTAATTCGCTATATTCTTTTGATTAGCTGTCTTTCATTTTTCTTATTCAAAAATGAAAAAAGAAAGGAATTGACAGAATTGAAAACACAGCCAAAGCTTTTCTTCCTTCTTTTATTGCGTGGCGCATTTCAAGGAGGCACAGGAATTTTCTATCTCTTAGCTGTGCAAACAATGCCCCTTAGTCTCACTTCTGCTTTTTATTTCACAGCCCCTATTTTCTTAGTTGCACTTTCGCCTTATTTATTAGACGAAAAAGTGAATAGAAAACAATGGCTTTGTGTACTCGCCTCTTTTTTAGGTGCAATGCTCATAGTTCGTCCTGCATTTGAAATGAGTCCTCTAGGTTTATTTTGGATTTTTCTAGGTATGTTTTCCTTGGTTTTCCTCTACCTTTTCACAAGAAAACTTTCTTCAAAAGTAAAGAATTGGCAACAAATGTTTTATGGAAATATAGGTGCTTTACTCACAGCTATACTTGCTCTTCCAATGCTTGATTCTATCCCTACTTCCTTTGTTTATGAATACTATCTCATCTTTGCAATCATGATTGCTTGCACCTTGCTAGGACAAGTTTTTCTTATAAGGGCTTTTAGTCTAGCTCAAGCCTCAACTTTAGCCCCTTTTACCTATCTTCAATTGGTTTTTGTCTTAATTATTGCACACTTTTTCTTTGCAGAACATTTAGACACAATTAGTATCATAGGCATATTCACAATCATTTTAGCCGGCATGTTTGCAAGTAGGAAATAATACATGTTTAATAAAAATCCACGTAAAGCACTTTTTCTTGCTATTATCACAATTCTTATGTGGTCTACAGTTGCAACTGGTTTTGAAATTGCACTTCAATATATGACGCCAAATGAATTACAAGCATTAGCTCTTAGCCTTTCTTCTATAATTCTTATCGCCTACATGTATCTTCGAAAAAGCATACATGAATTTAAAAAATTAACAAAAGCCGATTACATCAATGCTTTGCTACAAGGCCTCTGTCTTTGTTCGGCAAATTTCTTATTACTTCAAGCCTATGATTTTTTACCAGCTCAAATAGTACAACCAATAAATAGCACATGGAGCATTGCCTTTGTTCTTATTAATAGCTGGCTCGTTAAAGAAAGATTGAGATTAGGCGAACTTTTTGGTTTTTTCTTAGCGATTTCTGGCACAAGCTACATAGCTTTAGGAGGCTCTTGGTCTCCTGAACTTGCAAAAGCAATCAATATTGAAGGAATACTTTCTGTTCTTTCTTCTGTCATTACCTTTGCATTTTATTTTATTTTCAATTCTAGAGCGAATACTTCAGCTGTTTTAGCCTTATTATCAGGCTTTATTGTTGCTTCTGTTTTATCTTGGATTGCCGTGTATGTAGAAGGAGGAGGAAGCTTTAGCTTTGATAGAATGACTATCACTGGCGTCTATGCTGTTATTTATCTTGCTTTATTTGAATGGGCTTTACCTTTCTTGACTTGGTCTTTAGCTTTGAAACTCACAAATTCTGTTTCTACTATCTCTATTATTTCATTTTTCAATCCTTTTCTCTCCTTACTTTGTATATCAATTGTTCTTGGCGAACCTATAGTAAGTTCAACTATCTTCGGACTTTGTTTAATCGTTGCAGGCACAGCAATTCAACAAAGGTTTAAAAAAACTTAATTTTTTTGTAAAAAATTTAATATCATTCATTTTAAGACTTGATTAATTTTAAAATTTCGTATAAATTTTCTATCTAAATTAGATTGACATATCTTTTGGGGGCATTATGGCAGTAGCAGGATTACCAGAACCATTACTCTTATCTTCTATAGCAAACATGAGAACAATAACTCTTGCGGGCGTAGAATACGAATTTCGACATCTATTTTTTACTTGGGACGGATAAGCAAATATAGCCATAGAAGGTGCTATGCTTAAGGGCAACATCAACATGGT
>CAYJPF010000177.1:0-3115 GCA_964372025.1 uncultured Peptococcaceae bacterium
ATCGAATTAGCCTCGGCCGGGGTTAAAGTTTCATTATTTTTAATAGTAAGCATAACCGAAGCGCTGGCTTCTACCGGGGCAGGATTAACCAGGTAGGCACTATCATCGCCGGGGGTAAGCAAAACAATGGCATCTTCGATTTTATCGATTTGCAAAATCGTGGCTCTAATATTTTCCATATTTTGATAATTGGCCAAAGTTTCGCGCTCGGATTCGGTGGCGGTAATACCGCTTGAGGAATTCCAAATATCCAAAGCAAGACCACCGTCATTAAAGCCTTGAGCAGACAGGCGCATTTCAACCTCGGAAGCTTGTTCGGCCGGCACCAAAATAGTACCTGCCCCTTCCGTTTTATAGGGAATGGCCATATCATCAAGCGCAGTTAAAATACTGCCGGCTTCATCCGGTGGTAGGTTTGTATATAAAGGGACATATTCAACCCTATTCAAAAAAACAGCTAAAACAATACTAAATACAATAATTGCCGCAATTAAAGAAGAAATAATAATCTTATTGCGACGCTCGAGTTTTTTCCAAAACTCGGTGACTTGATCACGAAGTTTTATCCAAAAATTAGTCACTATTCACGCATCCTTATATGTTTAATAATGTATATGTTTGTTAGCGGTAAATATTTTGCAAAAAAGTTGAAAATTACTAATAATGGGCATAATTATTCACCTATAATTATTCGACATTAACTATAGAATTCCTATATAAGCACCCTGTTTTTTTATAAAAATATATTAAACTATGATATATTGTTACATTTATTATCATATGTAAAACAATAATTAATAAAATTTTTAATAATATTGTTAAAATTTAACTAAAGTAGCCTTAAAAAAGGCCGATATTATAATTAGTGGAGCAAGGCCAAAGCGCCCCGGCCTTTAACCCTAATAACTTAAATGGCAACGGCAAGGATGCCGTTAGCCCCAAAATCAAGGAGGAAACACAAATGCGTATTAATAACAACTTATTAGCAATGAATGCCCATCGTCAATACGGCATCAACAATGCCAAGATTGCCGGTTCTACCGAAAAATTATCTTCCGGCTACAGAATTAACCGTGCCGGTGACGATGCCGCAGGTTTAGCCATTTCGGAAAAAATGCGTGCTCAAATCCGTGGTTTGACCATGGCTTCCAAAAACTCTCAAGATGCTATCTCTTTAGTACAAACTGCAGAAGGCGCTTTGCAAGAGTCGCATAATATCTTACAAAGAATGAGAGAATTGGCCGTTCAATCCGCATCCGACACCAATGAAACCAGCGTAGACCGTGATGCCTTAAATAAAGAATTCCAACAATTAATCGCCGAATTGGATGATACCGCCAGCAAGGCTAAATTCAATGACCAAGGCTTGATTGATGGTACTTTTGCTAAGACTATTACTACGGCTGTTGCTTCCGGTGGCGAAGGCGATTTAGGTTCTGCTTGGTCGCAGGGTGTTAATGCTGCAGGCCCATACGAAATTACTACTTCTTCGCAACTTATTCAGTCTGGCGCAGCAGCAGTTACTGCTACTGGTACAGTAACCCAAGACTTCAAAATGGTAAGCAATGCTACCAATAGTGATATTTCTGTTAGCTTCCATGCAGCTAAAACAGGCAATGGGATAGCATCTAGTTCGATTAATGGCGTTTGGAAATTTAATCTTTCTGGCGGCGAAGCTACAGCTACCAATGAATTAACTGGTGAAGTTATTGTTGGCCAGCTTCAAGCTATCAGTGGTGTTGCTGCAGGTGGTGCGGCTACCGCTAATACCATTACCGTTAGCTTTGGCGGTTTAGGTGATTTGAAAATTGGTAACAAAGGCGAAGGTTCTGTTGGAGCTGATTCCTTTATTAGCCTAAGCGGTGAAGTAAAGATGACCGATGGTGTTACTAAAACAGATGATAACTATGCACATTATGCAACTATCAAAGGCGGAGATAAGAATGAAACTATTCTTCTTGAAACCGGCCAAACCATGTTGAATTTTGAAAATTCCGGTATTAGTGTTAAGTTAAATAGCGCTATTGCTGTAGATTCGACAACATATGCCAATGTCATGGGTACCGATCCCACTACACCTGGTGCTGGCGTAACTGCCTCTGTTGGTACTGTTACTGTTTCTAAAAACTCCGGCCGTGAATTAACCATTCAAACCGGCGCTAACCAAGGCGATACCATGAGCATCAATGTTGATAAGATGGATGCCTATACCCTAGGTGTAGCTAACTCCAATATCGGCAGCAAAGCTGATGCTGCTATTGCTATCACCCAGGTAAATGAAGCTCTTAATATCGTTTCCACCCAAAGAGCTGCCTTAGGTGCTTTGCAAAACCGCTTGAATCACAAGATCGCCAACCTCGACACTTCGGCCGAGAACCTACAAGCTGCCGAAAGCCGAATCCGCGATGTAGATATGGCTAAGGAAATGACTGCGTTCACCAAGAACAATATCTTATTCCAAGCCTCTACCGCTATGCTTGCCCAAGCCAATGCTGCACCTCAAGGTGTATTGCAATTACTCGGCTAAACCAAATAATCAAAACCCTCGGAGCAATGGGGCGCCTGCTTCGAGGGTTTTCTTTTATCATTTTCTTTTAATTAGGGTGTTATTGCTAATGGTTTTTTGCAATAGCGCTTTTTTGTTTGTTTCTTAGCTCAACCTTTCCTGCTTAACCATTAGTTTTGCTTTCTTTAGCAAAAAATTAGCCTTATAGCTTGCTTTGTGTAGAGCACTTCATTTTTATTTGCACAGCAAATAAAAATTGCAGCTATCTTTCAATTTTTGTCAATTCTCACTTATATTTGTTCATAACCAAACTTTTCTTTGCTAAATTATATTACCTATTTATTATATAAATTGAAAGATATTTAAAGCAAAAGATTAAAACCATTCTTTTTTTGTACCAAAAAGAATCAAAAAAACTTTTAGAGTTTATTCAGGTTTTCCTGTGCCAACAAACTTCTTCTAAAAATTATCAACCATAGTTTGCCTGCTTATTGGCAAAAAATATCGCACTTTAGAAAACCCTAAAGCGCGACATTGCCCGGCGTACTACCGCCCTGGAGCTTGTGATCCGATTCGAACGGACGACCTGCTCATTACGAATGAGCTGCA
>CAYJPF010000178.1:0-3100 GCA_964372025.1 uncultured Peptococcaceae bacterium
CTAGGTGGGCAAAGAGCCCCGCCAGGGTGGGTTCGGATTATGGGCTCGTGCTTAACATTACTATTGATTAGATTTTGTTTATAATTTATAATATTAGGAGGTAGTTCAATGTCAGCATTAGATATTATTATTGTTGTTGTGTATATTTTAGGCATGCTATTTATGAGTATGCAATTAAGCAAAACCAATAAAACTCAGGAAGACTATTTTATTGGTGGCCGCTCGATGCCCTGGATACCCGTTGCCTGTTCTATTGCCGCCTCTACAATTAGCGCCAATGGTTTTATTGGCGGCCCGGGCTGGGCTTATACCTCGGGTATGACCGCTTTTATGCTTCAATTTAGTATTCCCTTTGCTTTGCTTTTGGCCAGCAACTGGGCTGTACCTTTACTTTATAATCTTAAAGTTACTTCTTGCTATGAATATGTGGCTTTGCGTTTTGGCAAAAAAACCCATTTCTTGGCCTGTGTTGGCTATTTGCTTACCGCAGCTACCCTATTATCCGGCTTTGTGTATATTCCTTCATTAATTATTCAGCAAATTACCGGTTGGGCAATGGGCGTTATTGTGCCAATTATCGTTTTAATCGTTATTGCTTATACAATTATGGGTGGTATCAAGGCCGTTATCTGGACAGATGCCGTACAAATGATTGTACTTTGGGTAGGTTTAATTGCCACTATCATTATTGCTTTACAAAGCCAAGGCTTAAGCTTTATGCAAGTTTTGGATAATGGCGAAGCAGCCGGCATGCTAAATACCCTTAACTTCTCTTTTGATATCGCTTTAGAAAATGGCGTTTGGGTGGCCTTATTAGGCGGCTTTGCCATGTGGGGTCAGTACTTTGTGGCCGACCAAACTCAATTACAAAGAATGCTGGCCTCTAAATCGATTAAGGCTGCTAAAACTTCGATTATGACCAGTGGTATTGTGATGAATGTGATGATGTTCATCTTTATGTTAATCGGCGTAATTATGTATTCTTTTTATCAAGGAGAGGCCTTCGAGAGCTCTAATAATGTAATGATTAACTTTGTGCTCACCCATTTACCGGTAGGCCTTTTGGGCTTGATGATTGCCGCCGTATTTGCCGCCGCCATGAGCAGTATCGACTCGGTTTTAAACTCGATGACTACTGTTTTTGTTAAGGATATCTATGAAAAATATATCCGCAAAGGCCAAGGCGAAACCCCGCTTAAAGTTAGCATTATGTTTACCGGCGTATTTGGTGTTTTGGTTATCATCTTTGTTATGATGGGCTTTGTGGGCACAACATCGTCTATTTTGGCTACTGTTGGTGCTTATTGCGGCTTTATTGCCGGCTCGGTTTTTGCAGTATTTTTGCTGGGCATGTTCTGTAAAAAGGCTAATGATATCGGCACCACTATTGGCTTTATAGCCGGTATTATTGCTACCTGGGCAGCTTCTAGCAGCTCGATTAACTGGTTATGGTATTATTTGGTTGGCGCTATTGTTTGTTATGTGGTGGGCTTTATTGTAAGCTCTGTTACCGGTGGCGAAAGTGCCGAAAAAATCAAGTACACCATTAAAGGCCAGCGCGAAATTTTAATTGCAGCCGGCGAAACCACCAAAGACGGCGTATCTATTTTACCCGGCACCATGGATAAATATGGTTGGGGCTTGATTGCTTTCTTCTTCATTCAACTGATTATATTATTCATGTTTAGCTAAACTATCATTCAAAGGAGAGTCGACAGATGACTAAATTTGCACAAGCTAAAAAAACCGTTTTGGATTATTTTGCTGCTTTGGAAAAGGCGGCTAATGACGGTATCGAGCAAGCAATAGCCCCCTATATAGCTAATGATTATGAAATGCGCAGCGTTTACCCATTTAGGGAAATTGATGGCGGTTTAAAAGGAGCGGTTACTACTTTATGGCAACCGATGCTTAAGGCAATCAAGCATATGGAGCGCCGCCAGGATATTTTTATTGCCGGCGATAATTTGATGGTACCCGGCGAAACCTGGGTGATGTCGATGGGCCATTTTATGGGTTTGCATGATGAAAGCTGGCTGGGCATACGGCCTACCGGCAAAATCGTAAATATTCCTTATGCCGAATTTAATTGCGTAGAAGATGGCAAGATTACCAAAAGCGCTTTATTGATGGATTTGATTAGCTATATGGCGCAAGCAGGGGTTTATCCTTTGCCACCAATGACCGGTAAAGACTTTGTATTTTATGGGCCTAAGCGTCATAATGGTTTATTATTTGAAGATGCCGATCCCTCGCAAAGCCAGGCAACATTGGATTTAGTTAGTAGGATGTGTGATGATTTGGTTAAGGGCGGTTTGGTTGATGCCGGCGATGGCACTATTGAAGGCAGCCCCGAGGAAATTTATGGACGCACTTTTGCGCCTAATATGGCCTGGTATGGTTCTTGCGGCATTGGCGGAACATACACCATCCCCCGTTATATGAAGCAGCATCAGGGGCCTTTTTCGGCCGGTTTGGATGATATGCGTTTTAATGGTCATCGGGTACGTTTTGCCGAGGGTAATTTTGCCTGCTGGTTTGGCTGGCCTAACCTATATAATCGCAATAGCGGCGGTTATTTAGGGATGATCGAAGGTAAAGAGGCTGTACAAATGCAGGTAGTTGATGTTTATTCTTGCTATGATGGCTTTATTGAAGAAAATTGGGTGTTTATTGATTTGGCTTGGTGGTTTAAGCAGCAGGGGTTGGATGTTTTTGAACGTACTGCTGAGATATTTTACTACTAAAATTGATGGGGCTGCTACAGATTTTTAATTCTGTTGCAGCCTTTTTTTGAGTTTTATTTGGTTTTTTTTGTTGGCTGTTGCTTGTTGCCTGTTGTTAGCTGGGTTATAGATTGCCTACATCTATCGGCGGATATTTATATTTGTTGTGCTTCGTGGGTTTAAAGGTTTGCTTGTCCCTTCCTACATTTGCTAGCTTACTTCCTCTGGTCGCAGAGGGGGCGTTACTTTTTGGTCGCAAAAAGTAACCAAAAACGACCGCTGTTGCGCAGCAGCGGACCCGGCGCTGTAATGTGGACTCGCCTCCGCTAAGGCCGCATAACTCGGAGCTAAAGCTCCTCAAACAGATGCGGCCT
>CAYJPF010000179.1:0-3082 GCA_964372025.1 uncultured Peptococcaceae bacterium
AACTAGAACAGAAATTAACAAATTCTATATTAATTGGTCCATCTACTTGTAGTATATTTAGAGTTAAAAACGTTTACCGCTTTGGTATTATTATCAAGTATAAAAAGGAAGATAATTTATATCCTGTCCTAGAAGAAATGACTGATCATTATAAAGTAAATAATAAGATAACAATTGATATAGACTTCAATCCAAATCAATTGTAAAAAAAGGGTGGTTAAAACTCTTTTTTTTTGATATAATTAATATAAGGGTGAGTATATGAAATTGAAGGGTAAAGTAGCAATCATTACTGGTGGTGCCATGGGTAATGGTTTAGGTATTGTAAAAGTGTTTTTAAATCAAGGTGCCGAAGTAGTAATAATTGATTATTCTGATAAATTAAATGATCTCCTACAAGAACTTAAAAATCCTGATATTCTAGGTTATAAAGCCGATATAAGAGATGCTAAAATGCTTGATATGATTGCTAAAGATATCATTGATAAAAAAGGAAAAATAGATATATTGGTAAACAATGCTGGTGTAGCAAAATTAGAAAACTTTGATGAAATGACTGATGATGTAAGAGATTATCACTTCGATATAAATATTAAAGGTACTTGGAATATGACTAAAGCAGTAGTACCATTTATGAAGAAAAATAAATATGGTAAAATAGTCAACTTATCTAGTGTAACAGGACCAAAAGTAGCAGACCCAGGTGAAGTAGCATATGCCACAACTAAAGCTGCTCTAATAGGATTTACTAAAGCACTAGCTATAGAACTAGTAGACTACAATATAAATGTAAACGCCATAATGCCAGGATATATTATGACACCAATGGTTGAAGGAATAGCAAAAGATAGCAATTCTTCTAACCCAACAAGTGTTATAGATGGAATCAAAGCAGGAATACCAATGAAAAGATTAGGAACAATAGAAGAATTAGGCAATCTTGCAGCATTCCTAGCAAGTGAAGAGTCTAGTTATATAACAGGACAAGAAATAATAATAGATGGTGGATCAACTCTACCAGAAACGAAAAGTGTAGGAGTATAATATGGCTATATTTAATAAAAAGAAAAATAAAGACCAAGAACAAAATAAAGAACCAATGTTTTCTCCTAGAGTAAAGGGAATAGCATTCTTTGTCTTTTATATTTTCTTTTTTATGTTCTTTATATCATATGCTGGTGATTTAACACAAGAAGCAGAAAAAATAAAAAGAGAAGAAGAAAATAATTTACCAACATATTCAATTGATGTAATTAATGAACAAAACTATAAGTTTAAATATACTCTAACAGAAGGAAGTGAAATAACTGTAATCGAAGGTGAAAAACTTTTAGAAAAAGAAAAATACACAGTTAATATAAATAATCAAATAGCAGAATACTTTAATAATAATGGAACTATATTAATTAATAATAGTGAGTGGGAATTATATAACTCAGAAGAAGAAATAATTCCATATTCAAAATTAACAGATATTAAGACAATTAATCAATTAGTAAAGAATAGTAAGTTTATTTCTAAAACAGAGTATGCAGAAAAAGAAACAGTTTTAGAATATCAAATAAGTACAACTACAATGGTTGACATATTAGATGATCAAGCCATCGATATAGCAGATAGTCCTAACACTATTAAATTATATTTAGATGAAGAAGAAGTTATAAAAGTAGAACTTGATATAACACCTTATAGAACATATCAAACAACTGAAGAGATAACTACAAACTATATATTAGAATATAACGATTTTGGAACAATTGAAGAAATAATAAAGTAAAGTGGTGGTTAAAATGAAACTTTGGAATAAGAAACTAAAACAAAGATTTGATGAAAAACAAGAGTATAAAGAAGTAAATACTTTGAAAAGAAGTAAGTTAACAAGAAGAGAATTTATGTTAACAGTTTTAACAGTGTTGACAATAACTTCTTTTGCAGTAGGTTCATCTTATGCATTGTTTAGTGATACAGAGACAAGTGCTAATTATAGTACAGTTGAATCAGGTAATCTAGCCATTAACTTTGAAGAAAGTGCTGATGGAATTGGAAATATTCTTAATTTAAACGGTGCTTTTCCTGTAAGTGATAGTGAAGGTATTAGTACACCAGGATATACATTTAAAGTAACTAATAATGGAACGTTAACAGTAGCATATAAAATAAAAATAGTAGATGATCAAGGAATGATAACGGCGAATGATGCAACAGGTCAATTACTAGACCACTCAATGATAAAAGTAAGTATTGATGGAAGTGACCCTGTCTTATTAAGTACTCTTTCTAGTAATGAATACATAATTAAAACAGCACTGACAGCTTCAGGTAATAGTAATACACATAATATAAAAATGTGGATTGATTATAATGCAGGAAACGAAGCTCTAAATAAATATTATCATGGGAAAATAGTTGTTGAAGCTATCCAAGATGATATAGAATATTTAGGGAATAGTAAGTCAGTAGCGCCAGTAATAGTAGGAAATAACCCTCTTACAATTACACAAAATAGTGCCTTTACTGATCCTGGAGTAGAAAACAGTACTGGATTAGAAATAACATATAAATCATGTAATGAAAACGGAGTATGTAATAATATAACAAGTATTGATACAAGTATACCAGGAATGTATTTAATATATTATTCTAATACTGATAGTGATGGAAATAAAGGAACTAGTGTTAGAAGTGTTAATGTTTATGCAACTGGACAAACAGGACCAACAATAACTCTAACAGGAGATAATCCTTATATTCAAAAAATTGATACAGTATACACTGACCCTGGATATACTGGAGGAACTTCAATTATAAAAGTAGGAGACCCTAATATCGCAGTAGCAGGTAATTTCCTAATTAAATATATATCAAAAGATAATAGTAATAACTATACAATAAGTACTAGAATAGTAGAAGTAGAAGGTAAAAAAAGTACCGCATGTGATGAACTACCTAGTTATGGAACTTCTCCTAATGCCCCAGAATTAGTAGGTGATATGATACCAGTAGTCTATGATGAAACACAAGATGAATGGTTAAAAGCAGATACTAATAGTATTTGGTATAACTATGATGAACAAATGTGGGC
>CAYJPF010000180.1:0-3017 GCA_964372025.1 uncultured Peptococcaceae bacterium
CGGGGAAAAAAAGTAAACAGCGTTGCTCTCTGTATCCGTAAGACTCGTGCCTCGTTTAACGGCTATGCTTCGCACCCTTCGGGCAGGAACTTATGTATCTCTATATACACGGCGTTGCTTACTTTTTTTCTCTTCCTTCCTACCCGAAGGGCACCGCAGGCGTAGCCGTAGCCGAGGAACGAGGCGTACAGATATCAGTCCGTTGAAAAAGTGTAATCTGCTGCGTCAGCGATAAAAAGTCAAATCGCTTATGTATGTCTAATACACTGCGCGCCTTGACTTTTTTCGCTTCCTTGCATCTCACACTTTTTGAACGGACTGTCGAAAATGGAATTTTTCAACAGCCTGCTATACTTTCTGATGAGCTTGACACTTTTTTTGAATTCGATTATCAACAAGTGTGTTTATCTTCATCAAGAGGAAGGAAATATGCTTGAAGAGTTCATACAATCCATTGGCTATTGGCTACAAATAAATACCTTTTATGCTGTGGGCATTTGTTTTTTGTGGGGCATTTGCAGTGTGGCATTATCGCCGTGTCATTTTGCGGTTCTGTCGCTTTTTGCCACACCTCGTGTGGTTGAAGCCGGTGTAAAGCGGGTGCTCCCCTCCTTTATGCTTGGTCATGCCATAGCTTTGTTTTTTATTGGTCTTATATTGTGTCTTTTTAGTTATCAGCTTGACATTTTAGGGCATTACTGGACTGTTCCCTTTGGTTTGCTCTTTTTTCTTATGAGCTGGCGACTGTTGCGCAAAAAACATTGCTCTCATTGCGCGGCGCCGGCATCAAGCACAAGTGTATTTGACATGATGACACGATCTATGACAAAATACACTGCAAGTTTTGTGGGGATGGGCGCCGTGTACGGTTTGCTTTCAGGCACATGCGTTCTGGTTTTCTTGGCACCTATACTTCTCTTTGCTCAAGAACAAAGCTTTGCCTTGCTCTTGACTTTAAATGCGGCTTTTGCCGTGGGGCATACTCTCCCGCTTCTTTTTATGGGCTTGTTGGCGCAACCATTGCACAAACTTATGTGTAGCACGAGTACAGCTTTGCGATTGCCGCAATACATTGTTGCGATTTTAGTGGCTTGTATTGGCTTTGTACTCGTAGCACATCCTTTTCTGGAAGCCATGGGTATAGATTTTCATGGGCATGGGCACGAAGGGCATGGGCACTAAGTGGAATATGTGAGCAGCTCTTCAAGTTATGGGGACAAAATGACGCAGCGGATATGTCTATGCATTTTCATATAGTTTCACTCTTTCCTGAGTTTTTCACCTCACCCTTGCACACTGCGCTCATGCAAAAAGCGCAAGACAATGGTATTGTACGCATCAGTATCCATAATCCGCGTGAACACGGTCATGGGGTGCATCGCGCTGTGGATGACAGACCCTATGGCGGAGGCCCCGGCATGGTGCTCATGTTGGAGCCTTTGCTCAAGACCCTCCGCCGCATTCCACAAAGCGGACGTATTCTTGTCATGTCGCCTGCGGGCAAGCCTTTTTCTCAAAGCATGGCGCAAGAACTTGCCCACGATGCACATTGCACGCTTGTGTGTGGGCGCTATGAAGGCTTTGACGCGCGCCTTGAAGACATCTTACCCGTTGAATATGTGAGTATGGGCGACGCCGTCCTGAATGGCGGCGAGGTGCCTGCGCTTGCCATTCTTGAATCCGTCGCACGACTACTTCCCGGTTTTATGGGGAAGGAAACTTCCGGCACAGAAGAAAGCTTTAGCACCGGACTTTTGGAGTATCCCCACTATACGCGACCGGAAACATTTGAACGTCACGCAGTGCCCGAAGTATTGTGCGGCGGAAACCATCAAGCCATTGCCACATGGCGCCGCGAGGCGGCGCTCAGTATCACGCAGCAACGACGCCCTGAACTTCTCGATACTGCCCCACTCACGGCGGAGGACGCATGTTATCTACAAAAAAAAACACGGACGCGTATCGGGCGCAACCTTTCTGTCGCACTTGTGCATCATCCTGTAATACTTGAAGGCCATCGTGCAGGCACCTCATCTCTTACAAATCTTGATATCCACGATATAGCGCGCACATGTCGCACCTATGGCCTTGCAAATTTTTATGTGGTCATGCCCATGGAAGATCAACTCAACATTCTTGAAGGCATTCTTCGGCATTGGGTGCAAGAAGATCCGCGACACAGCGACAGAGCCGAGGCTCTTCGCCTTGTGCGCCCTGTGCATACAATAGAAGAGGCTGTGCTACATCTTTCACAGCGCACCGGAGCGCAAGCGCGCGTCTGGGCAAGTTCTGCCCAGTGGGGAGGGCATGATTGTACAAAAGCCGCCATGCACTTTCATGCCGCACGCACGACACTGCACACACAGCCTGCTCTCCTACTACTTGGAACAGGTCATGGGCTTGCGCCAGAAGCTTTGCAATTGTGTCATGATTTTTTGCGTCCACTCTGTTTTTTAAGTGATTATAATCACCTGTCTGTACGCGCTGCCGCCGCGATTATGCTTGACAGAATCCTAGGTGATGTCTTTTGAGACTTCTACCTCTGTACACTGGTTTTTCATCTAAACACCTGCTAGTGCCCTGTGAAACCTAAAAGCTCTTGTGTCTTTTTTTGCTGGATGCGTTCGTCTGTGTAATCTTTTGGACGATTTTGCGATATTTATCTTTTTCCGCGTCGCGTCGTCAGTTGCAAATTGCCTTTGCGCACGTACTTAAGTACGCTTACGCAGGCAATTTACAACTTCCTCGCGACGCGAAAAAATCTGAAAATATACACAAAATCGTCCAAAAAGTAACATCCATACTTTTTGCTCCGTGCTGACGCACGAAGCAAAAAGCCTGTCCTGCGGACGAAAGGCAGGAATAGGGATAGCTATAAATAATCAGCGTTGTTCCCAAGTCTACAGACCTTTCAGAAAAAGTAAAAAGAACTTTTAGGCATGACAAGGCACTAACAGGCTGTTGAAAAAGTCAATTTTGGGCAGGCTGTTCAAAAATAGCAAGATGCGAGGAAGCGA
>CAYJPF010000181.1:0-2962 GCA_964372025.1 uncultured Peptococcaceae bacterium
AAAGTTGTATCAGATTTTCTACTGAAAGACACTACTTTTTTCTGGGAGCATTACCACAGAACGAATATTTAAAAGCAGATTCCATAAAATCCATTATTGCTGAAGCTCTTTCTCAATGGATAAAAAACTATGAATCACAGGCAAAAAGCTTTTCTTTACTGCTTAGTAATTCTATCCAAGCGTGGTGGGAAAACTATATAAACGAAAGTATTCAAAACCGAAGTAATGAACTTGATTCTTTACTAAATAAAATAAATTCTGCCCCTGAAGAAAAAAGAGCTTTAGAAGAAGCTGTTCAATTAGACTTACAAGCACTTCAAGAAGTTTTACGTGAAATTCGTTCATAATTTCTTGAAATACAAAAACACTTTTTTACAAAAATTTTAATTAGGGGGACTATGAAAAATTTCAAGAAAGAAGCTATCACAAACTCTTTAGAAAAACTTGAAGAGCATTTTAGTTCTTATAAGATTACACTTGAAGATAGTGAAGTAGCAATACGTGTTGTTGGTGAGTTTTCATCAGGAAAAACTAGGTTCATACGTGAATTTTTAGATGATATTATACCTAAAAATCTTCAACCTATTAGCTCTATGGAGGTTCAAACAAGACTTCCTTTAGAAATTACCTATGGTGAAACTCTCTCCCTTGATTTATCACAAGGTACATTTGGACATTTAAACAGAAAAAAAATAAAAAAATTCGATTATTTTCCACATCGCTCTGAGCTTGAAGGCTATTCTCAACATGAATATAGCTTGCAACTTACTATACCTGAAAACAGGCTTACATTAAAATTTGGCGATGGTGTAACAGGTGATGAAAATAGTGCAATGCGATTTTGCTTGATTGATTCACTCGGTTGGAATTCGGAAGATAATATTGAGGATTCTGACGAGTTCTTTTCATCCGATTGGTATAATCTTTCACTTATATACATTACTACTGCAACAAAAATTGAATCTCAGTTCAATAAACAAATTGTAGAAAAATTTGTTCAGGCTTTTGAAAGTGGCGATTTAATCCCACTAAAAGAAAAACTCCCTATTCTTTGCATCATCACTAAATGCCCAAAAAACGAAGAAGATGGAGCAAGGGCAAGATTAACTAGCTTATTTGACTCAATTATGAAAAAGTATGATATCAACAAAGACGACTATCCTATTGACATACTATGTGTAGAATTTGATTCAATGACACTTGATGAAAAAAATAGTTTCAAGAAAAAAGTATGGAATATTATTCTCAGCGATGCTCCTTCAAAACCAGTTGAAAAGAATAATATCGAAGCAAGCATGAAGAAATGGGATGCAAGTTGGGATATTCGCCCATATATTGATCAAAGCCTAGAAGAATATTATTATTTATTAGATAAGTTTTCACGTGCATACAATAAAGGAGAGTATATTTATAATGCGAGTAGGAGTAATCTAGACGGCTATGATTCAATTAATGATGCAAGAAAAAAACTAATGAACACGTGGTATAAGCAACTACAAGTAACTTCTCTTGATGAAATTTTTCAATATACAGAAATTAATCTGCCAAGCGACCATCCTCTATCTTCTTGGTGGGAAAACTATTGGACAGTAAATTTAGAAGAGAACATAGAAAAAATACTCAGTTTTTTTGAAACTATTGAAAGCTCTATTGAATCTTTTGAATTTAGCGTCGATGACTTATCTGTTTACTTTATTGATACAGCTTCACATGCGTATTCTGAGGCTGTAAAGACAACAAACAGTCCTTTTGCATTGCTTTGTAAAACTATGCATTCATACAAAGAGGACTCCTCAAAACAAGAATATTTGGCATCTTTGCTCTCACTTTCCCTCATAGAAGCAAGTTATTCTGAAACAAGTATTTAATATTCCGTATTATGGAATATAAATATATATAATTCATCTCTAGAATAAATCTGCCAGTTTCAATTTTTAAGCAAGAAACTATCTAAAACTATTTATAATTTCTTGTTTGAAAATGAAGTCAGTGTAAATACTGTAAAGTATTATGGCAAAATCGTAAAAGATTACATTTTAAAAAGTATGTAAAGCAAAATCCAACTATTTTTGATTTTGACCAAAGGAGCAAAAATGCTACTCAAGTCCTTTTTTAGAGCCCCTTCAAATAAGCCAGAACTCCCAAGAAAACATTATACCTGTTCATGTGGAGTTAAATTTTCTATAAAACCTTCGAAGGATACATTTTTTCATAGCAATGATATAGTATGCCCTTCTTGTAAAAAGAAAGACTATAAAAAACCTCTTGCTGATAAGTTAGCTGATGCTTATGAAATCATGAAGTTAGACGTAATTAAATATAACAAATAATTCTAAAATTTATAATACTCTACAATTTTACGATTTATGAAAATTTTTATTCTAGTTCCACTCAGAAGTTAATTTCCCATGACCCAAATATGACCCAAATTAAAATTCACGATTCGTAACTATTTGAAATTATACAACGCTATGCACACTATGCACGAGATGAAAATGCGATGAAATCGTGGACATTTTTATAGGTTTACTTCTAATAAGATTTTGTTTTTATTTATGTTTTTTCTTTATTCTTCTATTATTTGCCTCAATGTTTTCAATCATTTTCCAGAGCATGGCATTCAAGAGGCCAAGAGTTCAATTCTCTTCAGCTCCACCAGTAAAATCAAGGCTTTACGAGAAATCGTAAAGCCATTTTTATTTAAACACATTACAGTTCCACCACTTTTCCACCACTTAAAAAAGACCTCTATTTTTTTCAATCGTACTAAATGAGAATTTAATCATTTTGATTTTTCTAAAAAATTTATGATTATAATCTTTTTATCTTCCAACCTATAGCCTTGAAAAAGATATCGCCTTGAGTTATTATATAAAAAACAGTAAAATTTTATTATAAAGCATAATTGGCTCTTAACCAAAGACAGGGGCAAGCCCATTTTTTCATGGACGAATAAAGCCCA
>CAYJPF010000182.1:0-2956 GCA_964372025.1 uncultured Peptococcaceae bacterium
CAAAAACCGCCCCACCTGGAAAATACAAAATACCGCTCCAGCTACATTTGCTAGTCTAGTAGGTTTTCTTATTCGCTAGCTACTTTGGCCTCACATCTTATCTTCGATTGATACCCTTTTAGGGTGTTTAACCTGGTTTGGGTTGCGTCAGCTCGGCCAAGCCTCTGCGATTTCTTATCAAAAATCGCCAAAACTTATATATATTGCTCTATAATAATATATATACGCTCTTTTTTGCTTTTACCCCCCACTTCCTTAAGCACGGCTTTGCCTTGCCCTCTTAAAGATAAAATATCACCTGCTGCCAATTGCTTAGTTGCCGATGTGGTCAAGCGGCTGTTTACTAAGCATAAACCATGGCCAATCATATCCTGCGCTTCGCCTCGGGAAAGATTAAATGCCACAGCTGCCACCGCATCCACTCGCAATGACTTTACTAAAGCCTTAATCTCCTTTACCCGCTTCGGTGCAGGCAAAATCTCGGCAAACTCAGTAGGGCTAATGCTAATCTCCAATCTGCCCACCTGCCGCAAATTGCTTAATACAAAATCATAAATGCCAAGCACTACAAATATATAACTGCAATTATCCAATACCAAAATATCGCCCAATGCCTCGCGCTTTATTCCCAAACCCATTAAACTGCCCAAAATATCACGATGGCTTAAATTGCCCTTATAACTAAGCTTTAATGGCCGCAATGGATAATTATCTGCATCTAAAGCAGGCGCCGGCTTATCATCCGGACAAAAAATTATTAGCCGACGCTCCGCCTCGTCATAACCGCCAACCGCTACCAAAGTGCATGCTAAATGTTTTTGAGCACGATACCCTAACTCCAGCTCGGACGGGCTTAAAAAAGAGCTAAAACTATAATAGCCACTATGATTTGCTCGCTTGTCTAAGTCCAGCAGGCGACGCAGTAAAATTTTCTCCTGATCAGTTTGCGCCATCGCAAGAAATTTTTCCATGTTTATGGCCTTTCAAAATCTAAATTATAATCCGCTACCGCAACTTCCGCAGCAGCCAAAGCATGAATTTGACTGGTATCAAAAACCGGTAGGCTAGTATCATCCTGATTAATCAAAAGCCCAATCTCGGTACAACCCAAAATAATACCTTCCGCCCCGGCCGCTTGTAACTTAGCTATGATTTCTAAATACTTTTGCTTAGATTCTGCCTCGATTTGGCCTAAGCATAATTCCTGATAAATAATTTGATTGACAATTTCCATATCATCCGCCTCGGGAATAAGCACCTCCAGCCCATTATCAATCAACTTTTGCTTATAAAAATCCTGGCTCATGGTATACTTAGTGCCCAATAAAGCAATTTTATGAATACCTTGCTCGATAATTACCCGCGCAGTAGCCTCGGCAATATGCAAAATCGGTATCTTGATATTTTGCTCGATTTGTGGCGCTACCTTATGCATAGTATTAGTGCAAATAATGATTATATCAGCACCGGCTTGCTCCAAATTATGGGCAATTTCGGCCAATACCCGGCCGCTTTGCTCCCATTCGCCTTGTGCCTGATAATGTTCGATTTCGGCAAAATCTACACTGTAAAGCAAAATTTTTGCCGAATGTAATCCACCTAAAAGCTGTTTAATCCTTTGATTGATTATTTGATAATAAGTAATAGTACTTTCCCAGCTCATGCCGCCGATTAGGCCTATTGTTTTCATTATTGCCCTCCAATTTTAAAATATTGATTATTAGATAATTCCTTTTATCGGCACAATATCCTGCTATAGCTAATCGCTTTATGCTAAAATACAAAACTTATATGTTAATTTATATATATTTAGGACACTTTTGGTATTAAATGTGCCAAAAGGCACATTTACCAAATCACTATTTTAGCATAAAATTAGATTAAGCTTATTTAAGGCTATAATTTTATAAATTTAGGAGGTTTACTATGAACAAAAAGTTATTAAGTATGATCTTGGTAATTGCTCTAATTTTAGTTATGGGCACTACCGCCTGGGCAGCTATTAGCTTTGATGATGTGCAAGTAGGTGCTTGGTATTATGAAGATGTAATGTTTGCCGTAGACGAAGGCCTGGTAAACGGTAAAACAGCCACTACCTATGCCCCCGATGCCCAATTAACCACAGCCGAAGCCGTTAAATTGGCTGCTGCTATGCATCAGCTAAATGCCGAGGGCGAAGTTAGCCTGGTAAATGGCAACCCCTGGTATATGACTTATGTAAATTATGCCAAAAATCATAACATAATTGCTAAGGATTATGATTGGAATACCGCCATTACCCGCGGCGAATTTATGGATATCTTTGCCCGCGCTTTGCCGGCCAGCGAATTGACAGCAATCAATACCGTTGATGATGGCGCTATCCCCGATGTGGCTATGGATCATCAATTTGCCGACGAAATTTACCTGCTTTATCGAGCAGGCATTTTAGCCGGCAGCGATGATGCTCGTAATGCTAAGCCTGCTGATAGCATCAAGCGTAGCGAAGTAGCTGCCATCGTAGCCAGGATGATGGATGATGCGCGCCGCATGAAATTTAGCCTAGAGGCTGATGGTTTTAGAATTACCTCGCAGCCTAAAGATATGGCGCTAGCTTCCGGCGCCGATGCCGTTTTGGAAATTAAGGTAGCCGATGGTGCTAGCCCTTATAATTATCAATGGCAACAAAAAGATGGCAGTACTTGGAAGGATTTGGCCGATAGCAGCACGGTAGATGGCGCTTTAGAAGCCAAATTAACCTTAAAAAATATCACAGCCGCAACCACTGTTCGTTGCTTGGTTAGCGATAATGAAAATGCCAAATTAACTTCTGCCGAGGCCGATATTACGATTGCCGTGCCCGGTGCTTTAAGTTTTGCGAAGCCTTTGGCCATTACCAATGCTGATATAGATGAAAACTTTGAATTAACTGTAGAAGTAGCCGGCGGCACTGCTCCGTATACAATAGAGATATACA
>CAYJPF010000183.1:0-2869 GCA_964372025.1 uncultured Peptococcaceae bacterium
GTTCGTCCTCATATCGTCTTGACATTCGGCTAAATCTGTCATCGCTCAGTTTGCCCGAAACATTGTCCTCGTAGATTTTCTCAAAAAGTCTGTCTAACTCATTTTCTCTTGCAAGCAAGGTGGTGAGTTCTTTTTGTTTCATTTGAATATCTTGCTGTACATGGTAATGCTGCCGCCTGCGTCGCCATCTCCGCCTGCGTCGCCATCTCCGCCTGCGCTGCCTTCTCCGGTGGCATGGAGTGAACCGGTGCCGTTTAGTTTTAGGGTGGCATTGGTTTGCACCTGTAGGCCGGCTTCATACGTGTAGGCAGGGGTTATTCAATGCTTAGCTCCCGTACATGATCTACCGGGGAAAAATCGCTGATATTGTTGCCGGATAAATAAAGGAACTGCAAGTTGCTTAAGCCGGCCAAAGGCGAGATATCGCTGATCTGATTATTATCCAAAGAGAGTGATTGTAAATTTATAAGCCCGGCTAAGGGTGTTATATCGCTGATTTGATTATCCTGCAGACGAAGTATTTGCAAATTGGTAAGCTCGGCTAAGGGGCTGATATCAGTGATCGGGCTATGAGCCAGATAAAGATGTTCTAACTTGCTAAGCTCGGCCAAAGGCGACAAATCGCTAAGTTCGATAGGCGCAATGTCATTATCCTGGGAATCCCCAAGAACAAGCGCTTCTAGCTGGGCAAGCCCTCCTAATAGTTCAATGTCACTGCTCCCTTCGTTTTGGAGTAGAACCAGCACTATCAAATTAGGGAAGTAGATTAAATCGGCCAAGCTATTAACATTACGATCTGCGGGGTTATCCAGGTAATCGATCCAAATCTCGGTGATGTTTACGGTTTCCCCCACCGTAATATCACCGGTGGGCTTAGCCAATATCTCCCTAACCTTGGCTTCGATGGCGGCATCCTGCCAAACGATGACGGTATTGGGGTCTAGTTCGCTGGCGAAGCTTGGGGCGGGGGTTAAGTGATCCGGGCGGCCGTGTACATCTGGCACATGGTCAACCGGTGACCAATCAGTGATATTGTTGTCACGCAGAGAGATTGTTTGCAAATTATTTAAACCGGCCAAGGGGGTTAGATTACTGATCTGGTTCCAGCTTAGGTAGATGGACTGTAAATTGCTAAGTTCGGCCAGAGGTGTAATATCGCTGATCTGATTATAATTTAGATAGAGAGTGTGTAAATTGCTAAGCTCTGCTAAGGGGGAGATATCACTTATTTGGCTAGAGCCAATACTTAACCCTTCCAATTTATTAAGCCCTGCCACAAATGATATATCGCTAAGCTCAGCTTGATCATTATAAATACTCAGTGATCTCAAATTAGGGAAATATATTAAATCAGCCAAGCTATTAACATTATGATCGTTGGGGGTTACCTGGGGATCAATCCAAATCTCGGTGATGGTTGCGGTTTCCTCCACCGTAATATCACCAGAGGGCTTAGCCAATATCTCCCTAACCTTGGCCTCAATCCCTGGGTCTGCCCAGGATATGCCTGCAGTCTGGTCTAGCTCGATATCGGGTGATTGCTCCTCGGCCGGACTTGTTTGGCTAGCCGGTTCGGGCGCAATGCTGGCCACCTCTTGAGGGCTATCGCTGCCACCACCAGAGATAATAGCAATAAGCACCATAATAAGCGCAGCTACAGCTGCCAAAATTCCAACTATCTTCTTGTTTTTAGGCTTAGCTGCTGCCGGGGTATTAGCATTTTGCGGGTGATTTATCGATTCGGCAGCACCTAGGGCGGATGAGCGAAGTTCGGATTTAAGCCGGGCTTCTTCGGCTTTGCGGGCGGCTCTGGCCTCCTTGGCCTCCTTAGCAGTTTGAGCGGCTTGGATTTTGGCCTGTTTTTTTCCGGCATAGCGCTCGGATCTGATTTCCTGAGCGTTTTGCGGTGGTGGTGGGGGAGGGGAGCTTAGGGCCGGGGTATAGAGCTTGGTCATCAGCTCGGGCATACCTTGGCAGCGTTCTTTAGCCCAGAGCGCTAGGCCATACATCAGGGCATCTTCCAGGTTTTTATCCAGGGCAATGCCCAATTCCGAGGGGCGTTTAACCTCATCATCATAAACACGGTTACTGGCCTCGTCGGGGATGATGCCGGTGATGGCACGGTAGATGGTGGCGCAAAGGGCATAAACATCCGTCCAGGGGCCTTGCTGGCCTTTAGAGCTGTATTGCTCGATTGGGGCATAGCCGGGTTTAAGCAGGATCGAGAGGCTTTTATTATCGTTTTCGGCAAAATCGCGGGCGGCGCCGAAGTCGATGAGGCGGACTTGGCCGCCTTCGGCGATCATGATATTGTCGGGGCTAATATCGCGGTGCATGATGCCGTTATTGTGCATGGTGGCCAGGGATTCGAGCAGCGGTTTGATCATGTTCAGCACCTGTTCGGCCGGCAGTTGGCCGCCCATTTGGGTCAGATAGCTTTTGAGGGTTTGGCCTTCGATGTATTCCATGATGATGTAAGCAGTGTGGTTTTCAATTAAGAAGTCGTTGACGGCGACGATGCCGGGCAGGTTGCGGAAGCGAGCTAGGCGCTTGGCCTCGTCGATAAATTTATCACGGCCGTTGATGAAGAAGCTTTCTTTGTGGCCGGTGTAGGGGGTGACGGTGGTGGCGGTGGTGCTATCGCGCATGACAAAGCCGACCGGATAGAACTCTTTGATCGCCACTTTAAGCACGAGCCCATAATCCGAACCCACCCTGGCGGCGCTCTTTGCCCACCTGGCTGCGTTGCACCTCCTAGGCAGGCAACCAGCCTGCCGTCGTCGGGGCGCCTTGCCAGGCGGACAAATAGCCGCCGCCAGGGTCGCGCAGCGATTTTTACCCCAGTTTGCCGAGCTTCAGGCCTAGCTGG
>CAYJPF010000184.1:0-2828 GCA_964372025.1 uncultured Peptococcaceae bacterium
TATCTTCTTCTGAGTAGAAATGCTTTACATATGGTTCGCTATAGCATTTATCAAAATACTCTTGCGAAAATTTCAGCTCTTTTTGCGCTTGCTTATAGGAGGCACCATTCCATTTACTTTCTCCAACATTATTGATAACTAAACTATCAAAAGGCACTCCTACCCACTCGGAAAGTGCTGGGACTATATCATTTAGCTTTTCAAGCTGATAGACAAATACCTCTATATTATCTTCTTTTATGATACAATAGCCTTTTTCTTTGTCAAAGGGCTCTTTCATTATGTCTATAATGTTTTCTTGGAAGGATGGGATGAAGTTTTGGATAGACAATTCAGGACTTTTTATTGATTCAATATTAAAAATATTATTATAATAATTTTCAAATAATTTATTACTATCTAAATTTGATTTGTATATATAATCTTTAAGAGTTTGAATCAAATTTGGATCTTGTTTAGTTGTGTAAGCTTTAATTATGCCAACCACATTGCGTAATGCAGTTCCACTAGTAGATAGCCTCTGATAAAAACAAGATAGATTTTGTCCTATTGGTTCTCTAACCGAAGTAATAATTTTTAGCTTAACCTCTAAATCTTTATAGAAGTTTTTCCCCAAGCCATGTTTTAGAATACTTGTTTTATGTTGAATCATTTTATAGGGCACATTATTCTTAGCAAAAGTTGCATTAAGGGTATGGTCACCTGTCTTTGGAGGCATGCAAATAAGGAGATTCTCTTTTCTATTGTAACTATTCAATAAATAGTCAAAATCAAAATTTTTAATATATGAAGAATCATAATTGTGTTGATGCACAAAATATTCTGTGATAGTTTCTGGACTTTCTATTGCAAAGGTGAGAAATTGAAATAATCTTAGCATATGATATGTTTCCTGAGGAGTTATATAATTGTTAATGTCAAGGTTTTTAGTTTGCTTTATGATATCTTCTACAGCTTTAGTATGAGACGATTTTGTTAGTGATCCAATTGAGATTTGTACTAGTATATTTTTATCTTCCTTGGATAATTCTTTAAGCTCCATAGGTGAAATTACCTTTATCCCATTAACAGTTGTTCCCCATAAATTCTCATTATTATCGCAATATGCATATACCTTAATATCAAATTGTTGTAATAAATTAAAGATTACTTTGCCAGTAATTCCTGCTCCAAAAAGCACCACTTTATTTTCTCTAAAAATTGACTGGTTTTCATCTATTTGTGTTATTCTAATCATTTTATTCTCCTGTTTTGATATATAAAATTTATAATGAAGCTTTAGCCGATTATACGCCATACAAGTATTAATATAATATTTCCTACCAAATTAATACGTTTTTTAAATATAATACATAAATTCTGCATATCAGCACCAATTATTGTTGCGCTATTGCGACAATATTCTTATATGGCCTTTAGCTCGGAGTGGGTTAGGGCATTATTCTCCATCTTTTCTGATATTTCCTCTCCATCTATTTTTAAACTTCTCAATATCTTCTTCTGAGTAGAAATGCTTTACATATGGTTCGCTATAGCATTTATCAAAATACTCTTGCGAAAATTTCAGCTCTTTTTGCGCTTGCTTATAGGAGGCACCATTCCATTTACTTTCTCCAACATTATTGATAACTAAACTATCAAAAGGCACTCCTACCCACTCGGAAAGTGCTGGGACTATATCATTTAGCTTTTCAAGCTGATAGACAAATACCTCTATATTATCTTCTTTTATGATACAATAGCCTTTTTCTTTGTCAAAGGGCTCTTTCATTATGTCTATAATGTTTTCTTGGAAGGATGGGATGAAGTTTTGGATAGACAATTCTGTAAATCTGTTAGGATTAGCAATTTCATTTATTTTAATATAATTATCGAAAAATGCTTGCACATCACCTCCGTTTTTGAATATTATATCCTTATATTTGAGAATATTAGCCAAATCCGTATTAGTTAAACAATACATATTATATTGTAAAAATTTACTGTAATTTATTCCTAAAGCAGATAATAATTGAAAAACAATAGACATATTTTGTGATATTGGCTCTCTTACAGCAGTAATAATTTTTATTTTGTTACAATATTTACTATAGATACATTTATCGATATATTCAGCTAAAAAATTAGTTGTGTGTCCAATATTTATATAATCAATGCGTGCATTTTCAAAAGTGAAATTCATAGTATAATCGCCAGTTTTTGGAGGCATGCAAATTAAGTTGATTGCATCACTATTCTTATGTTTAAGTGTATAATCTATGAATCTATTTTGATGGTCATTTAAGAATGAATCATGGTTTTGTTTTAGATATTCCTGTGAAAACAAATCTGCATTATCAATAATTAAATTAAAAAAATTAGTTAAATTTAGCATATGATATGTTTCTTGGGCAACAATATATTTTTCTATACCAAAATCTGTTATTTGAGAAACAACATCATCGGCTGATTTTGATGCAAGAAAGCTTCGAGTGGGCCCTACCGCTACTTGTACTAAAACCTTCTCATCCGTCTTCACCAGTTCTTGCAATTCAGCAGGTGAAATTACCTTTATCCCATTAACAGTCGTTCCCCATAAATTCTCATTATTATCGCAATATGCATATACCTTAATATCAAATTGTTGTAATAATTTAAAGATTGTTTTACCCGTATGTCCTGCTCCAAAAAGCACTACTTTATTTTCTCTAAAAATTGACTGATTTTCATCTATTTGTGTTATTCTAATCATTTTATTCTCCATATTTACAAATTCATCAATTAAGTTAAATTTAATATATTACATACACTTGATATTATCGACTGTTTTATATAATAAATAAGATTTT
>CAYJPF010000185.1:0-2804 GCA_964372025.1 uncultured Peptococcaceae bacterium
TCGGCTGGTAACATGGTTTGTGAAACACCGTGTTCACCTTGCACAACCTCGGCGCCCTCTGTCCCACGTGAAGCAATCGGTTTTTAGGCCTGCTTCCAGCTCTTTTAGGCCGGCTAATAGCTCGGCCTCGCCCAAACGCTTTTGCTCTAAGCCATTTACCAATTCGGCTAGGCCGCTTAGGGTTTCCGCATCAATCATACCGCCATTTTGCAGGCCCTGTTGCAAGGCCAATAAACCGGCCAATAATTCGGCCTCACCCAGGCGCTTTTGCTCTAGGCCGGCGGCTAATTCTTCTAGCCCTTGGGCTAATTCGGCATTTAAATTATCCTGCTCATTACAGGCCTCCGCCTTTTGTTCATCAATGTTAGCAGCCTGCCAGGGGCGGCTATTTAAATTATTTTTACGATAGTTTTTCATCTCTTGCTCCCCTTTCCAAAATAAGTTGATATTTTGATCCAAATCATCCTGAGCCCAACCGCTTAATTCTTTACGAATATTTTGCTTTGAGCAGCTTAACATCCCTTGCAGCATAGGCGAACTAAGCGCTTTTAAGCTTAACTTAATTTCGGTTTCGATGGCTTTGGAACTAATCATAAACCATTTAATTTCATCGATAATCAGCTCGCCTTTAAGCGGATACTCCCCTGCATAATCGGCATTTAGCTCGAATGGAATATTGATTATCGCTTGCCAGGGGCGGCTTAATTGCGGCAATGATTGATCATTTGATAGCGTATGCCGCATCCGCTTAGCAGGAGGCGGCTGCTCCTCGCTAAAGGCTAGATAATCGATGATAAGCTCCATCTCGCCATGGCAAATTAGCTGCGGCCCTTGCTTTTGCAATTCAAAATTATCAATTTGCGCCTTTAACTCGCTTAAATGACCAATCCCCGGGCTTTGTGCATCCAAAAATATGGTTCTTGTTAAGGTAAATTTTATTGCTGTCATGACAAACCTCATTTGCTTTTATCTTTTTTATTTTTATGCTAATCCAAATCAAAATATGCCTATTTATCTGATAAAGCAGGCTTTATCAGACAAACACCTAATAGTAGCAGCCGGAATATACTGCTTTATAATATCGATAAGGAAGTGGTTTTATGAAGCAGGGCAAGGCTAAGTATGTATTTCCGGGCAGCAATACCCCGGCCGGGTTTGTATCGTATTATCAGCAGGGTTTGCAGGGCTTAGAGCGCGTTTTTATTATTAAGGGTGGCCCGGGCACCGGTAAATCTACCTTAATGCGCAAAATTGGTGCGGATTTATTAGAGCGTGGTTTTGATGTAGAGTTTTGGCAATGCTCTTCGGATAATGATTCTTTGGATGGGGTTATTGTGCGTCAATTATCTTTTGGCATTATTGATGGTACTGCGCCGCATACCATCGACCCGATTTATCCCGGGGCGGTTGAGGAGATTATTAATATTGGCGAGCATTGGGATGATCAATATTTGCGTCAAAATAAGCAGGCTATTATTGATATTACCACCAAGATTAAGCATAGTTTTGAGCAAGGTTATGCCAAGCTGGGCGAGGCCGGATCTGTGCGGCGTCAGAAATGCGCTTTGGTTAATGCTAGGATAAACATGCCGCAATTAAACAGTGTAGAGAGCCAATTGCTTAAGCAGATATTCAAGCAAAAGCCTAAGCATAGCAGCAGGCATTTATTTTCTTCGGCGATAACGCCTAATGGTCATATCAGTTATGGCGAGGCTTTGTGCAGGGATTATCCACATCGTTATTATTTAAGCGGTTTAAGCGGGGCGGGGCAGGCGGAGCTTTTGGAGGCTATTGCTCATTTTGCCGAGAAGGATGGGCATAATATCGAGATTTACCATCATACCTTAGCGCCTAAGCAGATAGAATTGATTTTATTGCCGGATTTGGGCATATCGGTATTGGATATGGCTGATTTAAGTTGTGATCATATAAAGGGGGGGACGATTATTGATTGCAATGATTTATTGACTGATAAGGCTATTGATCAGGCGGAGAAGGCTTTGGATAGTCGTTTTGGCAGTTTAATAAAAGAGGCCTCGACATATATAGCCGAGGCAAAGAGCACCCATGATCAATTGGAGCTTATCTATAATAAAGCGATGGATTTTAATGCAGTGGAGCAAACAGGCAATCAACTTTTTGCCAAAATCCTGACCATAATAGAAAACTAAAAGTTTTACTCAATTTTTTACAAAAAATTGCGGGGTTTGGCCTAGCTGGGTTTAGCTAAAGCTAACCCACAGCTATGCACGTAGCTAGTGCTCAAAATCTGAGATTTTGGCACTAGCTCAGGGGCAGAGCCCCAAGGTCTTAAAAAGGTTTTAAGCCAACTAAAAAACTAAGCAAGCAAATCAACATACAGGAAAAAAAGCAGCAAGGAAAGAAAAATTGGCTTAAAACCGCGCGCCTTTTGGCGCAGCCAAAACAGCCCTTGGCGCAGCCAAAGCAGCCCTTGGCGCAGCCAAAACAGCCCTTGGCGCAGCCAAAACAGCCCCTATCACCCATAAAAAACAGAGCTACCGCAAAGATGCCTGCTTTGCTTGCCCTTTCTTTAGCATCAGTTTTGCTTTAGGCTTGATTTGTGTAGAGCACTTCATTTTTATTTGCGCAGCAAATAAAAATAGCAGCTATCTTTCAATTTTTGCAATTCCTTTTTTTGTTTTCCTTTTTGCTTTGTTGGCTTGTTTATCTTCATTACTTGTTTTTTTAATAATTGAAAGATAAGGTCAAAAGATTTTTTCTTTTTTGTAAAAACCTGCTAAGAAAAATCAATAGCAAACCCCAAAAAAAAGTTAAAAAATTAT
>CAYJPF010000186.1:0-2720 GCA_964372025.1 uncultured Peptococcaceae bacterium
TGAAGCCGGCAAACTGGGATAAAAATGGGTTCGGATTATGGGCTCGTGCTTAGGCTCGTGCATAAGGAGGTAAATATGGAAAATTACTGGCAAAAAGTAGATGAAGTATTAAATCTTAAACAAAGTAAAAAGGAAGGTATCAGCCAGGCCGAAGCGGCAAACCGCCTGCGCCAGCATGGGCCTAATCATCTTAAAGAGGGCAAAAGCCAAACTATGGCGCAAAGAATTATCGATCAATTAAAAGATCCGATGATTATTGTGCTAATAGCCGCGGCCTTGGTTTCGGGCATATTTGGCGAAGAATTGGCCGATATGTTTATCATTATGGTGGTGGTTATTCTCAATACAGTTTTGGGAATTTATCAGGAAAATAAAGCCGAAAAAGCGATTGAGGCCTTGCAGAATATGTCGGCGCCTAAAGCCACGGTACGCCGCGAAGGGCAAGTGCAGGAAATTGCCGCCAGCGAATTGGCGATGGGCGATATTGTAATTTTAGAAGCCGGCGATACCATCCCCGCCGATTTGCGCCTTATCGAAAGCAAAAGCCTTAAAATAGAAGAAGCCGCCCTAACCGGCGAATCGGTTCCGGTAGAAAAAGATGCTTTAGCCATGCTAAACCAAGGCCATGAATTGCCTTTGGGCGATCGGGTAACCATGGCCTATATGGGCACTAATATCGTGTATGGACGTGGCGAAGGGGTAGTAACCGCCACCGGCATGGCTACCGAAATGGGCAAAATTGCCGATATCTTAGCCAATACCGGTGATGATAAAACCCCGCTGCAACAAAAATTAGCCTCTTTAAGCAAAATATTATCGATAGTTGTATTGGCTATTTCGGTATTCATTTTTGCCTTTAGCATTATCAGCGAGGGCAGCTTTAATAGCGCCCATATCCTAGAATCGTTTATGACGGCCGTTAGCTTGGCTGTGGCCGCCATCCCCGAAGGCCTGGTAGTGGTGGTTACGGTAATGCTTTCTTTGGGCGTTACCAAAATGGCTAAAGCCAAAGCAATTATTCGCCGCCTAACCGCGGTAGAAACTTTAGGCTGCACCCAAATTATTTGCTCCGATAAAACCGGCACCTTAACCCAAAATAAAATGACCGTAGTCGATTTTTTTGGCAATGAGCAAAATTTGGCCTTAGGCCTGGCCTTATGCAATGATAGCCAGCTGGGTGCCGATCAGGAATATTTAGGCGACCCCACCGAAACAGCCTTGATGGATTATGCCCAAAAGCTGGGCTTAATTGCCGGCCTAAGCGCCTGGCCAAGGCTGGCCGAAGCGCCTTTTGATTCGGATCGCAAGATGATGTCTACTATTCATCAGCATGGCGAGGGCAAAATTAGCCAGTTTACCAAGGGTGCGCCGGATCAAATTCTTAATTGCTGCACGCATATCGAAGATCAAGGCCAAATTAGACCGCTTAGCGATAATGATAGGGCTAATATCTTAGCCGCCAATTCTAAAATGGCCGATAAAGCCTTAAGGGTGCTGGCCTTAGGCTATAAGGATTATCCTGCTCTACCGCAAGATATCAGCCCGGCAAATTTGGAGCAAGGCCTGGTATTTGGCGGCTTAGTAGGGATGATAGACCCGATTAGGCCGGAGGCAAAAGCGGCTATCGAGCAATGCCATAGCGCCGGGATTAAAGCAATAATGATTACCGGCGACCATAAAGATACAGCGGCGGCCATTGCCTCGGAGCTGGGCATTTTGCAAAATAAAGAGCAAGCTATTACCGGCTTGGAATTGGCTGCTTTAAGCGATGAGCAATTTAAAGAAAAAATTCAAGATTTGGCTGTTTATGCCCGTGTGCAGCCCGAGCATAAGGTTAGAATTGTAAAGATGTGGAAAAGCTTAGGCCGCATTACGGCGATGACCGGCGATGGCGTAAATGATGCTCCCGCCCTAAAATCGGCCGATATTGGGGTAGGCATGGGCATTACCGGCACCGATGTTACCAAAAATGTGGCCGATATGGTTTTGGCCGATGATAATTTTGCCACTATTGTTAAAGCGGTGCGCGAAGGGCGGCGCATTTACGAAAATATCCGTAAAGCGGTGCAATTTTTGCTGGCCTCGAATTTATCGGAGGTGGTGGCGATTTTTATTGCTACCCTGGCCGGTTTTACCCTATTTAAGCCGATTCAGATTTTATGGATTAATCTAATTACCGATACATTTCCGGCGATGGCCTTGGGCATGGAAAAGGCCGAAGCCGATATCATGAGTTTAGAGCCGCGCGATCCTAAGCAGAGTATTTTTGCCGATAATGTGGGCAAATCGATAATTTGGCAAGGCATAGCGGTAGCTATATTAACCTTGATAGCCTTTTTTATCGGCAATCAGCAAAGCGCTGATCATGGGATGACCATGGCCTTTTTAACTTTATCTTTATGCGAGATTTTCCATTCATTTAATATGCGTTCGCGCAGCAAATCGATATTTAGCCTAAAAACCCATAATAAGTATTTATATTTGGCGATGCTGATGGCCTTTATCATGACAATAGTAGTAATTTATGTACCGGGGATTAATGATTTATTCCATTTAATTCCGATTAGCTTAAATTTATTTATGATTGGTATTGGTTTATCGATTATGGTTATACCTTTGGTAGAAATTGTTAAATTTATTGCGCGTCGTTAATTATATAGGTTTGGCTAAGCACGAGCCCATAATCCGAACCCACCCTGGCGGGGCTCTTTGCCCACCTA
>CAYJPF010000187.1:0-2673 GCA_964372025.1 uncultured Peptococcaceae bacterium
TAGTGCCTGCTAAGCCTAAATAAGGGCGTATGGGTTCAAGTCCTTTTACGCTAAGCACGAGCCCATAATCCGAACCCTAAAAATAATAGGCGTTTTTTGGCCATCGAAGGGGATTTCATCAAGGCGTTCTAGGTAAAAACCTATATCAAAGGCTAGATTTAAACTATCGCTAAGCGTGCGATGATAATAGTTTTGCCAAACCGGCTGCCCTTCAATAGCCACCCCTTGATTAATACAAAGGTCAGCGCTTTTAACAATGGCAATTGAGGGATTTATCGATATGCTCAAAAGGTTAAATTTAAATCAAGCCCCTTTTCGACTTGCTTTTGCGGCTTGATTATTATATAATATCATTAATAGTTGCTGCTAAAAGCCGGCAATAATAGGAGGCAAAAATGGTTCATCGCAAAAAAGAACAAGTTTATCATAAAACACCACTAAAAAAGCATATTCGCAATATCTTTTTTATGATTTTAGGCTCCATTTTGGTATGCATTGGTTTTACCATGTTTGTAACCCCCAATGGCCTGCTATCGGGCGGTGTTTGGGGTGTTTCGGCTATTATCAGCCATTTTGTGCCGCAAGTGCCCTTTGCAGCTTATTTGATCATCCTTAATATCCCCCTAATTATTTGGGGCTGGAATGAGCTGCGCTTGCGCTTTGCCATCTATACCATTTTTGTAATCTTTTTGCAAAGCTCGATGCTGGCTGCTTTTGAACTTTATATCACCCCCTATACCAATAATCCCCTGCTAGCCTCTATTTTTGGCGGCTGCCTAATCGGCGCCGGGGCCGGCATCATTGTTAAATATCGGGGTTCGGGCGGCGGTACCGATATCGTGGGCATTATCCTTAAAAATCGTTATGATATCAGTGTAGGCACGGTTTCTTTAATTAGTAATGCCATTATCGTGGGCTGCGCAGCCACCATTTTTGGCTTTGAGCCGGCTATGTATACCATGGTGCAACTTTTTACCGTTTCGCAAGTATTTACCAAGGTTTTAGAGGGCTTTAATCATAAACGCAATATGATGATTATCACCGAAAACGGCCAGGAAATTGCCGATAATTTAATGAGCAGCCTAGGCCGAGGAGTTACCATAACCAAGGGCGCAGGCGCTTTTACCGGGCGTGAAAAAGATATTCTATTTTGCGTAGTTAGCCGCTTTGAGCTGGCACCATTAAAAGAGATTATCTCGAATATCGACCCTCATGCCTTTGTTTGTATTAATGAAACCTATGAGGTTATGGGCAGCTTTAACAAAAAAGTAGATGCCCGCCAAATTGCCAAATCCAAGGCAGCTATAGAAGAGCATCATGCCATCGACCTGCATTGCCTGGCCGAGCCCGGCATATCGGTAACCGATTGCCTGGATGCCGTAGGGAAGAATATTAATGATACTAAGGAGCAAAACACAGATGAGTAGCAATACCTACGGGCAGCTAGAGCATTATGGCTTAAATGATTATTATTTAGAGCAGGCTGCTAATTTTGATAATTGGCAATTAGCCCGTATTTGTGGCCAATATAAAAATCTTTATAAAATTATCCTGGCTGATGGTGAGCATTTGGCCGAAATTGCCGGTAAATTAGCCTATCATACCGAGCAATTAGCCAATTATCCGGCCGTTGGTGATTTTGTTTTAGTTGATTTTAAAGATGATTATGATAAAGCTATTATCCAAAAAATTCTTAAACGCAAAAGCCTATTTTTGCGTTCGGCGGTTGGTCTTAGTGAGCAGGCGCAAGTAGTGGCGGCTAATATCGATATCGTATTTATTTGTATGTCTTTAAATAATAATTTTAATTTAAGCCGCCTAGAGCGCTATTTGGCTATTGCTTGGGATAGTGGTGCTAAGCCAATAATTATCCTTACCAAAACCGATTTATGCCCCGATTTAGCCTCCAAGCTAATCCAGGTAGAAGAAGTAGCCGCCTTTAGCCCTATTATCCCCTTGTCGATTTATGATCAAGAATTGCCTAGCGATTTAATACGTCACTTAAAGCCGGGAATTACGGCCGCTTTTATCGGTTCTTCCGGGGTGGGCAAATCTAGCCTAATCAATAAAATTTTAGGCCTAAACACTATTGCCACCCAGGATATTGGCAAGGCTGATAAGGGCAAGCATACCACTACCGGGCGGGAAATGTACCTAAGCGCCTATGGTGCGGTTTTGCTGGATACCCCCGGCATGCGCGAATTAGGAGCCGAAACCGTAGATCTGGAAAACTCTTTTAATGATATTGAAGAGCTGGCCTTAAGCTGCCGCTTTAAAGACTGCCTGCATCAAAATGAGCCCGGCTGCGCTGTGCAAGCTGCTTTAGAAGCCGGGCAAATAGATGAGCGGCGCCTCAATAATTATTTTAAATTAAAAAACGAGGCTTCCTATCAAGGGTTAAATAGCAAGCAAATCGAGCATCAAAAGCATCAGCGCATGTTCAAGGAAGTAGGCGGCATCAAAAATGCTCGCAAATTTATTAAAGGGCGACCTTAAGCACGAGCCCATAATCCGAACCCACCCTGGCGGGGCTCTTTGCCCACCTAGCTGCGTTGCGCCTCCTAGGCAGGCAACCAGCCTGCCGTCGTCGGGGCGCCTTGCCAGGCGGACAAATAGCCCCGCCAGGGTCGCGCAGCGATTTTTACCCCAGTTTGCCGAGCTTGAGGCCTAGCT
>CAYJPF010000188.1:0-2506 GCA_964372025.1 uncultured Peptococcaceae bacterium
GTGCCTATGTCACGCATCATGCGCGGCAATCTCTTTGATACTAATCATCTGACCAACTTTATAACACATTTTCGGCGTTAGGTGAAATTAGAATGACGTGATTCAAGGCTCCAGTCCAGCGCGTACGCCGTCTTTCTTCACCCGTGCCCTTCAAGCGGCTCCTGTTGGGTGAGCAAGATATGAATGAAATTCATTCATAAATCAAGCTTAAAATTGAATGAAATTCATTCATATAGAGCTATCGGAAACTAAATAAAGGGCAATGATAATAAAAAAGCAAATTAAAACAGTGCCTTATTCGTTCTCTTGGCCTTCTTTAAAACTTCTTGTAATGTCATACCAAGAGCTTCGGTTAAATTTATAACATCTGTAAGCCTCAATTTTTGGCGTTTTCGATATTTGTCAGAACCTTGGCCAACAAAAATAGCTTGAATTTTTGTTCGCTTTCCGCTCATAAAACCAAAGGCAATTTTGCCAACAGATTCATCAGAAAGGTTTAAATAAATTTGTCGTTTTTTAAGTATAGCACGAATAGCATCGTCAAAAGCATCCATTTCTGCTGGTGATGTAAACATAAGAGAGCCTCCTATTTCACAATCATCTAGCATAAAAAATTAATTATGTATTCGATGCATGAATTTCATTCGCAATTCAGCAAAAAAATTTACTCCTTCAGCTCCTCACCCGTCAAAGGATTAAAGCCACGAGACACAAAGGCAAATGCCGTATCTCCGTTGAGGCCATCATCAAAGGCTTGCAGCACATGGCCTTTTCGTCCACTTTTGGCGATGCTTTCCCAGTTCACATCCTTGTCGGTGTCAAAGGAAAACACCTTTGTGCCTTTCTTGCCTTCCAGAATCTCGTCGTCACTCACTTCTTGCAAGCCGCAAAAAGCCCTTAAACCTTGAGAAAACACAACCTTATTCAAGCCCTTTAAGGCTCTAAACAGTTCCTTGACCCTGTGATACTCCTTTTCAAGCCCTGCGTCTTCCGGCATTTTGGAGAGCTTCAAAAGATATTGGTATAAACTCAAACGTGATTTTTTCTTGCCTTCCTTCGTTTCAAAGGCGGACAGTTCAAAGCCGAAGGACTTTGTGATATACGCACTCAACTTCTTGACAGTTTCGGCGTCTGAAATCTCACCTTGATTTTTGAGCCATGGGCGGCGCACATCAACGCCATGTTTCAAGACATTTTTCCGCATCTTCGGAGAGTCGTCTAAAATGTAGGCAGTTTTCACAAGGGAAGCATACCAGCGAGCCGAAAGCCACTCTTGAAACTCCTTGCTTTCTTCTTCTGTGAAAGGTGCGGACTTATCAAAGAAAAAGACAATATGTAAATGCCAATGAATGCCAGACTTGTTCACGGCTGGATTGGTATAGGGTTTCTTTGGACAGAAAAATATGTCATTGTTCTGTCCAAAGAAACCCTGCACCAATCCACTCAAACGCTGATTGACGCCGCTCTTGAGGGTGACTTAGTCGCTATAAAGCTTGTCATGGATAAAGTCATTCCCCCTTGCAGGGAACTTCCTTTGCAGGGGATAGACTTGCCCCGTGTCACCGAGGCCGCAGACCTTCCGCGACTCACACAGCGCACACTTGAGGCCGTGGCCTCTGGTGAGGTGTTGCCTTCACAGGCCGTCGCATTGAGCGCACTTGTGACGAGCCATGGGAAGGCCATTGAGCTTGCGGACTTTGAGGCGAGACTTAGCGCACTTGAGGAGGCCGCACATGAGGAGTGACTTGCGCCGCAGACTGGTACAAATTGAGAAGCGTATGGACGACACAAGCGAGCGTATCGAGGTAGTATTTTTTATGCCAGTGGACGCAAGGAAAAACGGGGAAGAGCTTTTTCTCTGCAAGGGAACAACACTTGACGGGCGAGTGTTCCACAGACAAGGCGGTGAGACCCTGCCAGAGTTTGAAGATAGGATAAGTGCCGAGGTACGCGAGAAAGGCCGCATTGTGCTTGTGACGCTTCATGCAAGAGAATGTAAGTAATGTTCACTTACAAAGACTTACAAAGGCTTACAAAACTTACATGCCCCAGAGCTTCACAACCGAGGGGCATGTTTTTATTTTGTGGACGACTCATAGGCTATAAAAATATTTTTCGTGCCTTAAAACGAGGATATGAGCGTTTTTTATATGACAAGATACTGACTTTGTTACAGTGTCCGTCGTGGACGCAAGTGTATATGACTTTCAGTGACACAACTCACCAAAAGTGGCGACTCGTTCCAAAGATATTCCGAGCGTGGTGCATTCCCCAATTTTGGGGAGTAAGCACAGCGGACACGGCATTCTAATTTGAGATTTTTCTCCTGTGACTTCAGACACTTACGATTCTTGCTTAAATTTATAACCTGCTGAAATATCACAATTTTCTGCTTAAAATTAGAATGCCGTGGCACAGCGGACAGAGTGCGCATAAAAAACTATGACAAGCCTCAGGGCAAACGCATCTAAATTTCCTTGAATTGTTTTCCAAAAAGCATCATGAT